>CAMLHI010000018.1 GCA_946479705.1 uncultured Oxalobacteraceae bacterium | reverse complement strand
TTTATATTATGTCAAATGCTATTAGGAAATATTCTTTAAGGGCAATACTTGCATGGCGTCCGTTGAAGTAAAAATGCCACGCCTTCCGAAGTAAAAATGCCTCTTCAGGAATTTTGGGAAATCAGCGTAGATTTATGGCGCCTTGAATCGAAACTCGTCCGACAAATGGATAAAACTGAAACTTCCCTCGCCGCTCGTCCAGATCAACGTGCCCTGAGAAAACCGACGACAATGACGGCCGCCAAGCAGACGTAGAACAGGCTTCGTGCAGGGTTATCGAGTAACAGCCGTGCCAGCATCCATCTAATCGGCCGTCTGCAGGCGAATGTCAGGCGGTGACGCAAGTCCTTGGCGTCCCGTTTCAACATCCGCAACTCTGCGCCGGCAGTCTTGCTTGCGGCAACTGACTCGCGGAGGAAGTCGACGATGCTGTGTTCAATGATTGAATTGGCCCAGCTTGTCACAGAACGTAGCTCTCGCGCGATCATCGGCCGCGATTCGCCAACTTTGTGATCCGTATCGCGGTAGTCGAACACGATGCCGAACTGTTCGTAGAAGCGGTTTCGCCTGGCGCGGTTTTCACGATCGCTGCCATCTCCCGGTGCGAGGCTGATTTCCCGAAGCTGTGCATCAGGCCATTGCTTTGCCCAGAGGACGACCTGATTCATAAGGTAGGTGCCGAGGTGCGCGCCACGCAATGACGGTGGATCGATTCGCACGTACCCACCAGTGCTTAGACAGGAAGCCGTCAACGAAACCAGGTTGTGAATCTTGTCGTAGGAAGCGCTAAATTCGCCCGATGGCACGTCGCCATTGATCGTGCTGCCGTCCAGGTCCCAATAGTAGATGCACAGTCGCGCTCGCTGTACCTCGCCTTGTTCGATATCGAGCTCTTCCTGTCTGTCGACCAGTATCCAATCGACCCTTTGAGCGGCACTGGGATCGCCGCCCGGCCGGCGCACTTCGAGCACCGACACTGCCGCGGGTTGTACGGACGCTCCATGCCCATGGCGCCTCAGTGCCGAGGGGAGAATATGGTAACCACCGAATCGGGGTGAGCGGCTCACTGCGTTCTTGTTCGTCAAAAAAATTATGATGCTTGCTTAATCAGATGATCCAGCACTGGTCGCCGGCGAACTTGAAGCTTAAATAGCCATCCCTGCGAGTAGTCAGCACTGCCCGCCGCCCTTGTCCGCGGAAGTCGGGAATGCCCCTGGCTTTGCTGCCGTAGTAGCCCGTGGTCTCCTGAGATTGGTGGCGTTTCTCGCAGTCGGAAATGACTACCAACTCCGGACGACACCAATAAGTGTCGAACAACTCGGGACACTTTCCGTTTTCCCTACCATGGTGCGGTGCCATGAGCACGTTTACTCGCGGGAGATAGGCGCTCAAGTTGGTGCCTTGCAGTACGTTGAGCATTCCCCGGCGCTCCATGTCACCGGTGAACAGGAAACCAACGCCACGATACGAGAAGAAGCACACCAAAGACAGATTGTTTTCTTCCGTCCAGGTTGGCCATGTATTGCAGAATGACTGAAATTCAAGCCCGGCGATGAGCGGGATTTGTCCAAACGTTCTATTGGCAACTCGTTCCACCAAGCTGTTGACGATGACACGCGTGCCAGTGCCCATCCCGTTCTCAGCCTTGAGCTGGGTGATCGCCGATGGCGCGACGCTGAAATTGCCGACGATATGCCCGACTGAAATCCCCTGCTCCACCAGACTGCGCGCGCCGCTCATGTGGCCTTCGTCGTAATTGGTGACCACAAGCATATCAACGTGCTGAATGCCCAGGTGTTTTAGTTGACCACCGGGCCACCATGGGGATCCGTTGAAATCCGTGTTGTGTCCACAGTCGATGAGTACGTGCTGAACCCTTCCTTCGGAGCGCACCGTGAACAGCGCGCAAGCACCGTGGTCGACGTTGAAGATGTGCAGCAGCCCATCAGGCACCTCAACAGTCATGACGAAGACGCCTTACTGGTCTGGAATGCATAAGCGGTCATCACTTCAATGCAGAAAGTACGGAAAAACTTCAGGTAGCGAAACGTCATGCCAATGCCGAGCACTAAGCTCAGGCGCGCCCACAGCAGGTGCGCGGGAGGGCCCTCCGGCTGCCAATACGACCAGTACAGCAGTACGCCGTTCGCCAGGCCAACCATGGCGCAGTTCCGGCAAAAGCCGTAGAGATTGAGAAAATTGTCGAGGCGGCCAGCGGTCGACGCGGCGCTCCGGGCGGCCGAATGAGCGGCCCAGAAGATGTCCTCGCTCCGGGTGCCGACGCCGCCGGCATCCGCTTTGTCTTGAATGCGCTGCCGAATCTTCGCCGGTAGGGGCCTGCAGTATTCTGGCAAGACAAATTGCAGCCATCGCCGGTGGCGGCGCTCGGCAAGCAAGAGCTCGCGCGGATAGCCGAGAAACTGGCCGACCAGGCAACGTTCCAATAACAGGGAAGCGATGCTGGCGAGTAGTTGTCCCACAGCATAAGCGGCAGCAAACAACAGCACCCCGTTGACCACCGTCCAGCTCTCGCGTCCGAAGACCAGAGTCCCGGCCGCCTGATCAACCGCGAATAAAAACATAAATCCGCAGCTGAGATACGCCCAGAAATCGTAACTGGTGAACGGGATTTTCTGTTCCATCGTGCTCCTGTCGATCGTTGCGCAGAATTCCTTCACGCAATTTTATCAGCCGCGGTCAGCGCATCCGCAGCGAAGTCGATTTTTTCCGCCGCAGTCGGCTGTTTCGGCATCCCGTCGAGCGGCTTAAAACCGGTCTCACAGGGGACTGCTGAAGCAAAAATGCCGCATTATCGGAAGCAAATTCGCCAATTGGTGGAGACTCCGAAGCAAATCTGCCAACAACCCTCACAGACCTTCGAGCGGGCTCGTTCAACAGTCGCTCCATGCATCGAGCGTTTAGGTCGGACAAAGCTGACGACAAGCGCAGGCCCTGCAAAGTGCTGGAAAACTCCGGGCAGCCTAAGCGGAGTCAGATACGGACTTGTCGGATTGCGTCGCGGATGATTACCGCGGTGGACGACGTCGCCCCGCACTCCAAGGCTAACCTATAGAATTCTTCAGCTGCATCAACCAAATTTAGCTGTGCAGAACGGACGACCGCCCGGGCTCCCGGCACCAGGTCATTCATGTCGCCCGCAGTCAAATAACCCGAGAATGCCGTCATTTCTTTGAACTGCTGAATCACATTAGTCGGTAGCTTGGGACCGAACACAAAGTACTCCAAATGCTTGAGGAAATGCGGATGCTCCAGTATCTCGTCGCCGCAGGTTCCGTTCTTCTCGAAAATATCCTGACGCGACTTTCCGCGGCCTCCTGGGTTGCAATCGGGGTCGGTGAAGTACCGGAGCCGCACCTCGGGTATGGCATTGCGCCCCAACAGCGATATCGATAGTGCGGCCATGGGGGCAAGTGACGCTCTCAGCTGATCGTGATCGGTCCAATCAAAGGCGATCTTCTCCAGCAAGCCCTGTTCGTGTGCAGTCAATTGGATATCGGCCACCCTCAAGTTATCGCTCCTCATTTACGGTACTTCGTTAGGTCAAACCTGCCGGCGAGCCGCACGCCATCGCCAGGGTGCGATCGGTAACTTGCTTTAGCGAGCACGCCAGACCTTTCGTTGGCGTGGCCGAGTGTAGAACGTTCGCTACGCTCGGCCTGTGACGACTCAATTGCGGCAACTACGATTGGTCACGTCGCTGGACTATTTCTTCGACTGCGAGACCAACGAACCGGCCAACTGCTTGGTTGTCGCCGCCGATTTGCCGCTATGCAGAGCTGCTGAGGCTTTCGCCTCCATAGCCTTGCCCGTCGTCTTATTCGTTCCCGATTGCGCAAGTGCACTTCCAGCCAAGCTGCGTTGGAGGGCCGATGCATTTGGACTGCTCAAAGTTCGACCGGCCGAGGACGCGACTTTTCCACCTGTAGATTTACCGCTCATGTGATTCCTCCACTCATCCGTGGGACGTAACCGCAACCACAATCGGTTGTGGCTATCCGCAAGAGTGATACTACATCTAGTGCTTGTTCAAAATCAAGCGCGTTGGAGAAAAAGTGGGCGTGGCAACCGAAAACAGGCCGCGGGAGCGCGCCGCGCGCGCTGTCCCGTGTTCCACGGGCGCGGGGGCTGTCGGTCAATCTAGTTTACTTAATGCAGGCTAAGTAAACTAGCGTATTTTGACAGGTTCAAATATCCCTGTTAATGTACCTTCATCTCATCAAGCGATTCCTGCCGTGGCTCGCCCTACTTTCTCGCTCACCGATAGCGAAGCCCGCTTGCTCATCCAGGAGCTGGCCGGCATCGAGGAGCGCTGTCCGATCAATCCGCGCGACCATCGTCAGTTCGTGCGCGACTTTATCCGGGCTGTGCACCGCGTCACCGGCAAGACCTTTAGTCCGGCGATCTACCGCCGGCTGCTCGGTGCGTACGCGCCTGCCCGCAAACCGTCGACCGCCACCCTCGCCCTGGAAAAGGAACGATTTGCGAAGGATCTGGACCAGGCGCAATTTCCGATCGATGCCTCGATGGCGCCGACCATGCATGGCGGCGACCTCGAACACGTAATCGGGCGGCTACTCGATGAACTACCGAGCCGCATTGCCCAGCGGGCCGCGCCCAACCCCGACGGCTACCTGCAAGCCCAGTGCAACTTCCTGCAGCAACGGCTGACCCACAGCGAGAAGCAACTAGCCGAAACGAAAGCGGCCGCCAGCCAGACCGACGCGCAGCGCCAAGTCCTGGAGGCGCAGGCGCTATGCGCGCGCGAACAGATCGAGAGCTTGCGCGCTGACGGAGCCGCCATGCAGGACCAGCTCGCAAACCTGTCCCGAGCGATCGACGACGCCCGCCAGTTCGCCCTGTTGGCCATTGACGAAGCGCGCGGCGAAACGCGCGCCTGGAAGGAACGCTGTCTGGCGGCCGAAGCGCAGTTCAAGGCGCAGGTTTCGCTGACCGAGACTTTCCGGCGCCTCGCCTATCGCCAAGGCGCCGACATTCCCTCCACCCTCGAAAGCAAGCCGACATGAACGCGTTCACCGACACGATGACCGGCCATGAACTGATGACGTCAAGCCCGGAACCGGGTCACGCACTTGGCGACGTGAGCGACGACTGGGCGGCAGCTGCGGTCTGGTTGGCCGCAGTGGCGCGCAAGTCCGGAAATGGTTCGACTGCAACGCGCGACACCTATGGCTTTCATCTGGCCAAACTGCGCTGGTACTGTGAAAACGTGGCGCGGATCACGCCGTCGCGCTGGAGCATGCAGGACGTCGAGGATTTTCACCTCTTCCTGGAGGATCTGCCTGACGACGCCTTGTGCGCGATGGACGAAGGCCGCTTTTCCACGCAGGGCGAACCCGGCTATACCCCCTTCCGCAAGCGCCCTGCCCGCAGCAGCCAGTCCGACATTCACCGGTTCGTCCATGCCATGTTCAAAGCCTGGCACAGCATGGGCTACATTCGCATCAATCCCATGGCCCTGACAGGCACCATGAGTTCCCGCAAGATCAAGTCCGAACGCTCGCTCAGCGAAGTTGTCTTCGAGACGGTCCTGGATACACTCGCCGGCAGCGAAGTCATCTCCTTCGCGGAACGCCAGCGTCAGCTGCGCGACATGTTCATCCTGACCGCATTCAAGGAATTGGGCGTGAGAGCGAGCGAGCTGGTAGGCGCCAAGATGGGCGCGTTCTACCAACTGCCCGATCCGTCGACGAAAAACCGCTACTGGATCTTTCTGGTGACAGCCGAGACTGGCAAAGGGGCCAAGGAACGGCGCATCCCGGTGACCCGTGCGCTCCTGTCGAGCCTGATGGCCTACCGCCAGGCATTCGGCTTGCCGGCCATGCCCACGCACGGTGACGAAACACCCTTGCTCCTCTCCTCCCGGACCAAAGCGGTGCAGATCGGCGACAAGACGATCAAGCACGTCAACGACCGGCGCTTCTTCGGCGCCTGGCGTGCCATCGGCACCCGGCAAGGGCTATATAAAATCGTCAAGGAACGCTTGGCCCTCGCGGGGGAAGCACTGCGCGACACCGGGGCGTTCGATCTCGCCGACGAGCTCGACAGAGCGTCACCCCACTGGCTGCGCCATACCTTCGCCAAGGCGGCGCTCTTGAAAGGGCAATCGATGCGAGAAGTTGCGAGCCTGCTCGGACATTCCAGCGTCGACACCACCATGATCTACACCGACCAGGACGCGCTCGATCTGGTCCGGGCGCTGGAACGAGCAGCACCCGATGTGGTCGCCGTTGAACATCCCGCAGCTTAGAACATTTTCCTGGCTGACCGTTCAGGCTGGGCGGCCGGGATACGTGTTTTTTTCGCCAAAGTGAAGTTAAGCCGATGATTTAAAAGACGAATTTACAATTTTAGTGTCGCGGAGCGGACCTGTTCGCAAGCTAACCTCCTGATCTGGTGGAAGAACGCAGCGTTGCCGGCGGCGTGCTCAAAATGAGTAAGCACCCCGGGCGGGCGTGGCATACTGGCTACATGCAGACCGCTGCCGACATCGAAACCGCTATCGCTGTGCGCTGTGGCGCACTGGGCTTGGCGCGGCCGCAGGCGCAGGCGTTGGCCGATGCGGCGCCGTTTCCGTCAGGCTTGGTACACGTCCTGGGACTAGACCCGGACACGCTCGCGCCGCTGCCGGCCAAGCGCTGGCTATGGATGGCGGCGCAGACATCGAGCGTCAGCTACCGCGGCGCGCTCACGCCCGATGTGCTCTTGGCCGTGCTGGTGAGCGGCGACGTGCCCGACGAATACCAGGCTCACGTGACGCATTTCCTGGACGAGGCTCCCATGCAGCTGGTGGTGATGGCCATCGAGCAGGCCGCCCAACAAAGCGGCGTGCCGATCGCGTGCATCTGGCGCAGCGTTGCCCAGCTCAACAGTACGTTGCAGTGCCGGCGCCTTGGGGCTGTGGGTGAAAGCACGTGCGTTGATCCAATTACGTAACCGCCAGTTATCGGGCTTGCCCCACGCTGGGGCACTTCCTCCCCGGATGTAACGCTCCCTTGACCGCTCGAGCGGCTGGTATTCGTCGGCCGCGACCGCTGCTCATGCGATCCCGGTTGCATTATGGATACCTCGTCGGATGGTTCCTGTCAGGTCGAACCCGGCAGGCGAAGCACCGCGCCAGCAAGGCAATGTGCTATCATTTTTCGGCCTATGAAACTGTCCCGGCCATCGCGCTTTCTCGCCGCGCTCGTTACGCTCTTCAGCTTGCTGTTCACGCAGTTGGCGGTGGCGTCGTACGTGTGCCCGAACCTGAAGTCCTCGCCGGTTGCCATGTCGGCCCACTCCGGCCAGGCCGCCATGCCCGGGTGCCCGGGAATGGATATCAAGCAGCCCGGCCTGTGCAAAGCGCATTGCGACCGCAACCACCAGACGCTCGACACGCCGGCAGCGCCGTATGTGGCCCCGTTCATGGCAACCACGTTGACCTGTGTGTTGCCCAATGCCGGGTTGGCCACGCCTGTCCTCGGCCCCATTGACGCATCCCTACCTTTGCAGCACGCCACCGCGCCGCCTATCGCTATCCGCAACTGCTGTTTCCGTATTTAGGCTCCCAGAACGCTAAGCCCTGTCATCGCCCGTGACTTGTGCACGCGCGATGTTGCTCATCGCTATCTGGAGGCCACATGTTTTCCCTATTTACCGCACCCATTCCCGGGTGTCATCGCGCCGTTCCGCCCGCACGCAAATTCCGCGCGACCGCTCTCGCCCTGGGCCTCGCGCTCTGCGCCCCTACCTTCGCGGCCGACAATCTCCTTACGTTGGCCGAAGCCCAGCGGCTGGCCGTCCTGCACTCGCGCCAGCTGCCCGCCCAGGATGCCGCCATCTCGGCCGCACGCGACATGGCGGTCGCCGCCGGCCAACTACCCGACCCGGTTCTCAAGGCCGGCATCGACAACCTGCCCGTCAGCGGCCCCGACCGCCTTAGCCTCGGCAATGACTTCATGACGATGCGCCGGATCGGCGTCATGCAGGAATTGACACGGGCGGACAAGCGCAAGCTGCGGGCCGAACGCTACGAGCGCGAAGCGGACAAGGCGCGCGCTGCCAGAACCGCAGTGGTGGCCGTCATCGAGCGCGACACCGCACTGGCCTGGCTTGACCGGTACTTCGCGGAACGGATGGCGGCCGTGGCGACCGACCAGGAGAGCCAGGCCGCGCTGGAGATCGAGGCGGCTGATGGCGCCTATCGCGCCGGCCGCGGCAGCCAGGCCGACATACTCGCCGCGCGCAGCGCGCTTGCCATGGCGAAAGATCGAACCGCTGAACTCCAGCGGCGCGTACGCAATGCCAGGACGATGCTGGCGCGCTGGACCGGATTGGACGCCGAGTTACCGTTGGCGGGTCAGCCCGCGATCGACACGATCCGCCTCGATCCGGCCGCCCTCGATACGCACCTGGCGCACGCCCCGGAAATCGCCGTCATGAACCGCCAGGAAAACATTGCCATCGCCGAGGCGAAAGTGGCCCAGGCGAACAGGGCGGCGGACTGGAGCGTGGAAGTCGCCTTCCAGCAGCGCGGCCCAGCCTACTCGAACATGATTTCGGTCGGCATATCGCTGCCGCTGCAGTGGGACCGCCAGCACCGCCAGGACCGTGAGCTGGCGGCCAAGCTGGCGATGGTCGAACAAGTCAGGGGCGAGCGCGACGAAATGCTGCGCGCGCACGTCGCCGAAGCCCGCATGATGATCGGCGAATGGGAGAGCGGCCGCGAACGGTACGCCCGCTTCGAGCGGGAGCTGATTCCGCTCGCCGGTGAGCGGTCGGTGGCCACCTTGGCCGCCTACCGCGGCGGCAAGGCCAGTCTGGCCGATGTGCTGGCGGCGCGCCGCAGCGAGATCGATGTACGCCTGCAGGCGCTGCAGCTGCAGATGGACACGGCGCGACTGTGGGCCCGTTTGAATTTTCTCATACCAACGGAGACGGAAGCTTCCGGGCCGGCCGTGCAGCCTAACGGGGATGCCAAATGAAAAACGCGAAACATGCCAAACTGATCCTCGCGCTCGCCGCGGTCAGTCTCCTTGGCGCCGGCGGCGCCGGATTGTACTGGCTCGGCGTGCGGCACGGGATGCATCCGTCCACGTCCGCGGCCGGACATGCACCGGCGGGATCGGGCGATGCCAGAAAGCCCTTGTACTGGCACGATCCAATGGTTCCCGGGCAAAAGTTCGATAAACCCGGAAAATCCCCTTTCATGGACATGCAGCTGGTCCCGGTCTACGCGGACGATGCCGCCGACGAGGGCAAGGTCGCGATCAGCCCGCGCGTGCAGCAGAATCTGGGCGTGCGCACCGCCGAGGTCAGGCGGGGCAAGCTGCCGTCTACGCTGGTCGCGGTGGGCAGCATCGCCTACAACGAACGCGATCTTGCACTGGTGCAGGCGCGCAGCAATGGTTTCATTGAAAAGCTCTATGTGCGCGCGCCGCTCGACCCGGTGAAGAAAGGTCAGCGCCTGGCCGATCTCTACATTCCGGACTGGATTGCCGCCCAGGAGGACTATCTGACGGCAAGGCGCCTTCAGGGACGCGGTGTCGATGGCATCGAACAGGCGGCGCGCCAGCGCATGCGGCTGGCCGGCATGGACGAGGCGCAGATCCGGCTGATCGAATCGAGCGGCAAGGTGCATCCGCGTGTCACTGTGACGGCGCCGGTTGGCGGCGTCGTCGCCGAACTGGCGGCGCGCGAAGGCATGACGGTGACGGCCGGCGCCCCGCTGTTCCGCATCAACGGGGTGTCGAGCGTCTGGGTGAATGCGGAAATACCGGAAAGCCAGGCGGCGCTGGTCCGCCAGGGCACGCCGGTCGAGGCGCACACGCCGGCGCTGCCGGGCATGGCGTTCAAGGGCAAGGTCGGCGCCATCCTGCCGCAGGTGAACACGGCCACGCGCACGCTCACGGCGCGGATCGAACTGGCCAATCCCGGGGGCCAGCTGGTGCCGGGAATGTTTGCCACGCTCAACTTTTCCGGGACCGGCGGCCAGGATGTGCTGCTGGTGCCGACCGAAGCCGTCATCCAGACCGGTACACGCAGCCTCGTCCTGCTGGCGCAGGGTGACGGCAAGTTCTTGCCAGCCGAGGTCGAGCTTGGGACGGAGGCGAACGGCCAGACCGAAATCCGCAAGGGCCTTGCACCTGGCCAAAAGGTGGTGGTGTCGGGCCAGTTCCTGATCGACTCCGAGGCGAGCCTGAAAGGCATGACGGCGCGCATGGACGATGCAACGCCCGTGCCCAGCGCCAAGCCAGCGGCCCCGACCCATCATGCCGAGGGCAAGGTCGAGCGCATTGCCCGTGACGAGATCACCATTTCGCACGGCCCGGTAGCGTCCTTGCAGTGGGGGCCGATGACCATGGCGTTCAAGGTCCCGCCGGGGGGCATGGCGCGCAATGTCAAGGTCGGCGACACGGTTTCCTTCGACTTTGTTCAGAACACGGATGGCTCGTTCGCGCTCGCCGCGATCACCCCGGTACCGGGAGCGAAGCGATGATCGCCAAACTGATTCGGTGGTCGATCGTCAACCGCTTCCTGGTGTTGCTGGCAACGGCCGGCATGAGCGCCTGGGGTATCTGGGCGCTGTCGAGGACGCCGCTCGATGCGATTCCCGACCTGTCGGACGTGCAGGTGATCATCCGCACCAGCTTCCCCGGCCAGGCGCCACAGATCGTCGAAAACCAGGTGACCTACCCCCTGACAACAACGATGCTGTCGGTGCCGGGGGCGAAAACTGTCCGTGGCTATTCCTTTTTCGGCGACTCCTTCGTCTACATCCTGTTCGAGGACCGGACCGACCCGTACTGGGCGCGCTCGCGTGTGCTGGAATACCTGAACCAGGTGCAGGCGCGCCTGCCTGCGCAGGCCAAGACGGCCCTTGGGCCGGATGCGACCGGGGTAGGATGGATCTACGAATATGCGCTGGTGGACCGCAGCGGCAAGATGGACCTGTCGCAATTGCGGGCGCTGCAGGACTGGTTCCTGAAGTACGAGCTCAAGGCGGTACCGAACGTGTCGGAAGTGGCCAGCGTGGGCGGCATGGTGCGCCAGTACCAGATCGTGCTCGATCCGGACAAACTGCGGGCCTATAACATCCCGCATGGCAAGGTCATCGACGCGGTGCGGCGCGCCAACCAGGAAACCGGCGGTGCGGTGCTCGAACTGGGCGAGGCCGAGTACATGGTGCGCGCCTCGGGCTACCTGCAGTCGCTGGACGATTTCCGCAAGATTCCATTGACGACCAGCGAGGCGGGCGTCTCCGTGCGTCTAGGGGACGTGGCGCGCATCGGGATCGGCCCGGAAATGCGGCGCGGCGTTGCCGAACTCAACGGCGAAGGGGAAGTCGCTGGCGGTGTCATCGTGATGCGCTCGGGCCGGAACGCGCTGGAGACCATCGCCGCCGTGAAAGCCAGGCTGGAACAGCTCAAGCCTGGCCTGCCGGCGGGCGTGGAGATCGTTCCCGTGTACGACCGCTCTACCCTGATCAAGCGTGCCGTGACGAACCTCGAACACAAGCTGCTCGAGGAATTCATCGTCGTCGCGCTGGTGTGCGCCCTCTTCCTGTTCCACCTGCGCTCGGCACTGGTGGCGATCGTGTCGCTGCCGCTGGGAATCCTGGCCGCCTATATCGTCATGCTCTACCAGGGCGTGAACGCCAACATCATGTCGCTGGGCGGGATCGCCATCGCGGTGGGGGCCATGGTCGATGCGGCGGTGGTGATGATCGAAAATGCGCACAAGCACGTCGAGGCGTGGAACCACGCCCATCCGGGCAAGCAGCTGGCCGGCGACGAACACTGGCGGGTCATCGGGGACGCCGCGGCCGAGGTGGGGCCCGCCCTGTTCTTCTCGCTCCTGATCATCGTCCTGTCGTTTATCCCGGTGTTCACCCTGGAAGCGCAAGAGGGACGGCTGTTCGCGCCGCTTGCCTTCACCAAGACCTATGCGATGGCCGCCGCGGCCGCCCTGGCCGTGACGCTCATTCCGGTGCTGATGGGCTACCTGATCCGGGGACGCATCCCGGACGAGCAGAAAAACCCGCTCAATCGGGGCCTGATCGCCCTGTACCGGCCGCTGCTGGACATTGTGCTGCGCCATCCCAAGGCAACGCTGGCCGTAGCAGCAATCGTTGCCGTCGCCTCCGTATGGCCACTCGCCCGGCTTGGCGGCGAATTCATGCCGCCGCTCGACGAGGGGGACGTGCTGTACATGCCATCGGCCCTGCCGGGCATCGGCGCCGGCAAGGTCGCCGAACTGCTGCAGCAGACCGACCGCCTGATCAAGACGGTGCCGGAAGTGCACAGCGTATTCGGCAAGGCGGGCCGGGCCGAATCCGCCACCGACCCGGCGCCGCTGGAAATGTTCGAGACCACGATCCAGTTCAAGCCGCGCGAGCAATGGCGGCCCGGCATGACCAACGCCAAGCTGATTGATGAACTCGATCGCATCGTCCAGGTTCCTGGCCTGTCCAACATCTGGGTGCCGCCGATCCGCAACCGGATCGACATGCTCGCGACCGGCATCAAGAGCCCGGTCGGCGTCAAGGTGGCCGGCATGGACCTGCGCGAGATCGACCGGATCACGGGAGCGATCGAACGAGCCGTCAAAACGGTACCGGGCGTGTCGTCGGCGCTGGCGGAGCGCCTCAATGGTGGACGCTATGTCGACGTCAGGATCGATCGCGATGCAGCGGCGCGCCATGGGATGAACATCGCCGATGTCCAGAGCATCGTGGCGAGTGCAATCGGTGGCGACAATATCGGCGAAACGGTCGAAGGTCTGCAGCGCTTTCCGATCAACGTGCGCTACCCGCGCGAGCTGCGCGACTCGGTCGAAAAATTGCGCGCTCTTCCCGTGTTGACCGAGCGCGGTGCCCAGATCCGTCTCGGCGACGTGGCCGTCATCGGCGTCAACGATGGCCCGCCCATGCTCAAGAGCGAGAATGCGCGTCTGTCGGGCTGGGTCTATGTCGATATCCGTGGCCGCGATTTAAGTTCGGCCGTGCGCGACATGCAGCAGGCCGTGGCCAAGACAGTCCGGCTGCCGGCCGGCTATTCGGTATCCTGGTCGGGCCAGTTTGAATACCTGGAACGCGCCACCGGCAAACTCAAGATCGTGGTGCCGGCTACCCTCCTGATCATCTTCGTGCTGCTCTACATGACATTCAAGCGCTTCGACGAGGCCGCGCTGATCATGGCGACCTTGCCGTTTGCGCTGGCGGGCGGCATCTGGCTGCTGTGGCTGCTTGGGCACAAGCTGTCCGTCGCCAGCGGCGTCGGCTTCATCGCGCTTGCCGGGGTCGCGGCCGAATTCGGCGTGATCATGCTGCTGTATCTGAAGAATGCCTGGGAGGCCAGGCTGCGTGCCGGCTGCCACGCCGAGGCGGACCTGATCGAAGCGATCCGGGAAGGGGCCGTGCTGCGCGTGCGGCCCAAGGCGATGACGGTGGCCGTCATCATCGCTGGCCTGGTGCCGATCATGATCGGTTCGGGTACCGGATCGGAAGTGATGCAGCGCATTGCCGCGCCCATGGTGGGCGGCATGATCACGGCCCCGCTGCTGTCGATGTTCGTGGTGCCGGTGGTGTACCTGCTGCTGCGCCGTCGGCAGTTGCCGAAAATGCCTGAGCCGGCAGCGCTACCTCAACCAGAAGCTCGCCAAGACTAGCCGGCCGCAACCGGCGTGGCGTCCCGCACCATGGTTCCGGTCTCTCGACGATGGGCGATCAAGTACATCAGCGGTAGCAGCAGGAGCGTCAAGGCCGTAGAGGACAACACGCCACCGATAACGACAGTGGCCAAAGGACGTTGGACTTCGGCTCCCGTCCCTGTGGCGATCGCCATCGGGACGAAGCCAAGCGATGCCACCAGCGCCGTCATGAGCACCGGGCGCAGGCGCGTCAGCGCCCCTTCCTTGACGGCCGCATCGAGGGGCATGCCCTGTTCACGCAGGGTTCGGATAAAGGAAATCATCACCAGACCGTTGAGCACAGCGACGCCAGACAATGCGATGAACCCGACCGCTGCCGAGATGGACATCGGAATGCCGCGCGCCCACAAGGCCACGATGCCACCGGTAAGGGCGAACGGAATCCCGGTGAAGACCAGCAAGCCGTCCTTCGCATTATTGAACATTAAAAATAGCAGCGCGAATACCAAGGCCAGCGAGGCCGGGACCACCAGTTTGAGGCGGGTGGCGGCGTTCTGCAGGTTTTCAAACTGGCCGCCCCATGCGCTCCAATAACCCGCAGGCAATCTAACGCCCTGGACGATGGCCTTCTGCGCCTCGCCCACGAAGGAGCCGATATCACGCTCGCGCACGTTGGCCGTCACCACCACGCGCCGCTTGCCCTGTTCCCGGCTCAGCTGGTTGGGCCCGGGAGAAACGACAAAGCTTGCGATCTCGCCCAAGGTCACGAAATTAGCCCGGTCGCCAGCGTCCCGTTTCGGCAATGGCACCGGCAGGCGTTTCAGCGCGTCGATATCGGAGCGCAGATGTTCGGGCAGCCGTACCACGATATCGAAGCGGCGGTCGCCTTCGAACATGGCGCCGGCCTCACGGCCAGCGGTGGCGGTTGCAATCAATTCCTGCACTTCGGCGATGTTCAGGCCCAGCCGCGCGGCGCGCTCCCGGTCGATGTGCATCTGAAGCATCGGCAAGCCGGTCGTCTGCTCGACCTTGACTTCGCTCGCGCCCGGAATCTTCTCGAGGATCTTGCCGACCTCGGCCGCTTTTGTGTTAAGGATGTCGAGGTCGTCCCCGAACAGCTTGACGGCGACATCGCTGCGCACGCCCGAAATGAGTTCATTGACGCGCAGCTGGATCGGCTGGCTGAACTCATAGCTGTTTCCAGGCAGTTGCTCGACGGTCTCGCGAATGGCGGACAGCAGCTCGTCGCGCGTCTTCTTCGGCTTTGGCCAGTCCTTTTCGGGCTTGAGCATGATGTAGCCATCCGAGATGCTCGGCGGCATGGGATCGGACGCGATTTCCGCCGTGCCGGTGCGCGCGAACACGGTGGCAATCTCAGGGAACTTCGCCACCAGCGTCTTTTCGATCTGCTGCTGCATCTGGACCGACTGGCTTAATCCGGTGCCGGGGATCCGGACGGTCAGTACCGCAAAGTCGCCTTCGTTCAGATTGGGCACAAATTCGCTGCCGAGCCGCGTGGCCAACAGGACGGACAGCGCGAGCACGAGGCCGGCGGCGGTGAACACCACTGGCCTGTTGGCCAGGACATAGCCCAGGCACTTCGAGTAGCTGGTGCGCGCCCGCAGCATCAGTTTGCCTTCGCCCTCGCGGACCGAATTTCCGATAAACAGCGCAACGGCTGCGGGAATGAAGGTCAGCGACAGGATCATGGCACCCAGCAGCGCGGTCACGACCGTAAATGCCATGGGGTGGAACATCTTGCCTTCAATGCCCGTAAGTACGAAGATCGGCAGGTAGACGATCATGATGATGAGCTGCCCGAAAATCAGCGGTCGGCGCGCCTCCTGACTTGCCGCGAACACGATATCGAGCCGTTCGGCAAGGGTCAACCGGCGGCCCAGCTTTTGCTGCGCATGGGCCAGCCGGCGCACGCAGTTCTCGACGATCACCACCGCGCCGTCGATGATGATGCCGAAATCCAGCGCGCCCAGGCTGAGCAGATTGGCGCTGACGTGGTTCGCTACCATGCCCGAGAACGTAAACAGCATCGCCAGCGGGATCACCATGGCCGTGATGAGCGCAGCGCGCAGATTGCCAAGAAAGAGAAACAGTATGGCGATCACCAGCACGGCCCCCTCCAGCAGGTTGCGCTTGACGGTGGTGATCGCCTTTTCGACCAGGATCGTGCGGTCGTACACCGTACTGGCCACTACGCCCGCGGGAAGGCTGCGGTTGATCTCGACCATTTTCCGGTCCACGGCCTGCGACACGGCGCGGCTGTTCTCGCCGATCAGCATGAACACCGTCCCGAGGACGACCTCGTGGCCGTTCCTGGTGGCCGCCCCCGTGCGCAATTCCGCCCCGATCCCGACCGTGGCCAGATCCTTGACCCGAATGGACGAGCCGGCGACAGTCGCGACCACGATATTGCCGATATCGGCAATAGACGTCACCTGGCCGGGCACGCGCAGCAAATACTGTTCGCCCTCCTTTTCGATGTAGCCTGCGCCCACGTTCGCGTTGTTGCGTTCGAGCGCCGCGACCACGTCCGCAAAGGTCAGACCGTAGGAGGCAAGCTGGGCCGGGCTCGGCGCGACCAGATATTCCTTGTCGTAGCCGCCGATCGAATTGATTTCCGTGACCCCGGGCACATTGCGAAGTTGCGGCTTGATGATCCAGTCCTGGATCTCGCGCAGATCGGTTGGCGTATAAGGCGTGCCATCGGCTTTCTTCGCCCCTGGCGCCGCATCCACGGTCCACAGGTAGATTTCAGACAGACCGGTCGCGATCGGGGACATGGTCGGGGTCATCCCGGCGGGCAACTGGGCACGCGCATCCTGGATGCGTTGACTGATCAGTTGGCGGGCAAAATGGATGTCCGTGCCATCCTTGAATACCACCGTGATCTGCGACAGGCCGTAGCGCGACAGCGATCGGGTCTGCTCCAGGTTCGGGGGGCCGGCCATCAGCGATTCGATGGGAAAGGTAATGCGCTGTTCGGTCTCCAGCGGCGAGTAGCCCGGCGCCGCCGTATTGATCTGCACCTGGACGTTGGTGATGTCGGGTACGGCATCGATGGGCAGCTTCTGGTAGCTGTACAGCCCCAGTGCCGCCATGGCGGCGACCACGAACATCACCATCCAGCGGTGGCCGATGCACGCTTGTATGATCCGATTGAACATGCCGGTAGTCTCCATCAGTCGTCGTGCGCCGCCGCGCCCTTGCCTTGTTCCGCCTTGATCGTGAAGCTGTGGGCGGCGGCGTACTGGGCCCCTTTTGGCAGGCCGGTGACAATTTCAACCAGCCGGCCATCGGAGCGGCCCACGGTCACGGCCTGGGCGATAAACCCCTCCTTGACCCGGCGATAGACAACATCCTTGCCGTCGACGCTCTGAATCGCCTGCTTCTCCACCGCCACCGGCACCTCGGCCGATCCGGTCACGACGTCCACATCGACAAACAATCCCGGTCGCCATTGCTGCTGCGGGTTGGCGATCACGACCCGGGCCCGGGCCGAGCGCGTTTGCTCGCCGATCATGGCGCTGACAAAGCTGACCTTGCCATTGACCTTGTCGTCGGT
>CAMLHI010000017.1 GCA_946479705.1 uncultured Oxalobacteraceae bacterium | reverse complement strand
GCGCTCAGGAGCACGCAGGAAAACGGCGCCATCGACACCCCGGTCGCCTTGAACAAGGTGGCGCCGGTGAGCTGCTGCAGGGCGGTGGTGGCTTCGCAGCCGAGCTCGTGAACGAATTCGCGCGCGCCCTCGGGCTGGCCCGGATCGAAGGCCAGCAGCAGGTGGATGGTGTAGTGGCGACCATGACCTTTGAGGATATTGCCCTGCAGGTCATTGAGCATGGCCAGCTCGGCGTCCGTAGCGGCATTGCGGACGGCCAGCGCGCGGGTCCAGGAAAGGGTTTGCTGCAGGTTCAGGGACATGATCGGCCTTCAATGTGAACTCGTGAAGTCCTATCATCTGGAACGGGACAATCAGCGCTTTAATTTACGTCAGGAAACATTAAAGTTCCGAAAGCCGGTCAGGCCCAAGCGGAAGGGGAAAACAGATAGCCTTCGCCCCAAACAGTCTTGATTTTTTCCGAGTCGGCGTCGTCGAATTTACGGCGCAGCTTGGAGATGCAATTGTCGATACTGCGGTCGAGCCCGTCGAACTCGATCCCGCGCATCTTTTTCAGGATGGCATCGCGGGACAGAACCTTGCCGGCCGATTCGGCCAGTACGAGCAGCAGTTTATACTCTGTGTTGCTTAAAAGGCAAACGTTGTCGCGCCAGGTGACGCAACGATCGCTGGTAGCGATGCTCAATTCGCCAAATTCCAACACTCCCGGATCCGGCGCGGCCCTGGCGCCGGCCCGCCGCATGAGCGCGCGCAGGCGCGCCAGCAGCACGCGCGGCTGGACCGGCTTGTTGACGAAGTCGTCCGCGCCCTGTTCCAGCACCGACACTTCATCGTAGGAATCCTCGCGCGCCGTCAGGATCAGGATCGGCACCTCGGCCACCGCGCGGATCTGGCGGCACACCACCACCCCGTCCAGGCCGGGCAGCATCAAGTCCAGCACCACCACGTCGGGCTGGCTGCGCTGGAATGCGGCCAGGGCCTCGTCGCCGCGCGCCACCACCTCCACGCTGAATTCATAGCCGCTTAAATATTCCTCGATCAGCTGCGCCAGCCGCGCATCGTCTTCCACCAGCAGTACTCGCACCATGGTTCCTCCGGGTTGCTCCTTGTCCTGCGATTGTATAAGAGCAAGGGGAGATTGCGCGGGCCTGTCGGCCTTCGCGGACAATCCATTACAGTCCGATGACAATTGGTTTCGGTCAATTTTAGTGCGCGGCCGCATCGAAATGGCGCGTGCCGCTGCCGCCGCCGGCGCGCCCGCCAACCCCGCTCATAGCGCGCGCATCCCCTCACCCTGATGGCATAGCAATTGCTTAATACTTTTTATCTTGTATGCAAGAATGAACACATGATGAACGCATCCCCGCTCGACCTGCGCTTCACCTGCCTGCACGGGCATTATCTCGATGGCAGCCTGACGCCCTCGGCCGCGATCGCCCTGGTGCTCGCGCACATCGCCCGCAGCGAACGCGCTGAAATCTGGATCGGCCGCGTGGACGATGCGACCCTGATGGCGCGCGCCCAGCAGCTCGATGCCGAGCAGCAGCGCCTGGGCGAGCAACTGCTGGCGCGCTATCCGCTGTTCGGCCTGCCGTTCGCCGTCAAGGACAATATCGACGTGGCCGGCATGCCCACCACGGCCGCCTGCCCAGCCTTCGCCTACACGCCGGTCGCCACGGCGCCGGTGGTCCAGCAACTGCTCGACGCCGGCGCCATCCTGATCGGCAAGACCAACCTCGACCAGTTCGCCACCGGCCTGGTCGGCACCCGCTCTCCCTACGGCGCGGTGCGCAACGCGATCGACCCGGCCTATGTCTCGGGCGGCTCCAGCTCCGGCTCGGCGGTGGCGGTGGCGCTGGGGCAGGTCAGCTTCGCGCTCGGCACCGACACGGCCGGCTCCGGCCGCGTGCCGGCCGGCCTGAATCGCATCGTCGGCCTCAAGCCGAGCCGCGGCCTGCTCAGCACGCGCGGGGTGCTGCCGGCCTGCCGCACGCTCGACTGCGTTTCGGTGTTCGCCAACTCCAGCGCCGAAGCCTGGCGCGTACTGCACAGCGCCGCCGTCTACGATGCGGCCGACCCGTACGCGCGCCGGGTCGCGCCCCTGGGCGTGCAGCGGCGCGGCTACCGCATCGCCGTGCCCGCCGAGCTTGAATTCTTCGGCGACACCCAGGCCGCCGCCGCCTTCGAACGCGCCCTCGACACCCTGCGCGCCCGGCCCGGCGTGACGCTCGTGCCGATCGCCTTCGACGCCTTCAGCGCCGCCGCCAGCCTGCTCTACGACGGCCCCTGGGTCGCCGAACGGCGCGCAGTGCTGGGCCGCTTCTTCGACGAGCAGCCCGAAGCCCTCGACCCGACGGTGCGCGGCATCGTCGCCCAGGCCGCGCGTTACAACGCGGTCGATGCCTTCGAAGGCCAGTACCGCCTGGCCGCGCTGCGGCGCCAGGCCGAGACCCTGCTGGCCGACACCGACCTGCTGCTGGTGCCGACCACGCCCACCATGCCGACCCTGGCCGCGGTGGCCGCCGAACCGCTGCGCCGCAACAGCGAATTGGGCTACTACACCAACTTCGTCAACTTCTTCGACATGGCCGCGCTGGCCATTCCCGCCGCGCGCCGCGCCGACGGCCTGCCGGCCGGTGTGACCCTGATCGGCCCGGCCGGCAGCGACCAGCGCCTGGCCGCCGCTGGCGAAGCCTTCGAAGCCGTGTTCAGCGGCGCGGCCCACGCCGACCGCATCGCCTTCGAGCCCCTGCCTCTGGCCGAGCCCAGCGTGCAGCTGGCCGTGGTCGGCGCGCATCTGCGCGGCCAGCCGCTCAACTGGCAGCTGCTCGAAGGCGGCGCGCGCCTGCTGGCAAGCACCCGCACCAGCGCCAGCTACCGCCTGTATGCGCTGGACGGCACGGTGCCGCCCAAGCCCGGCCTGGTACGCGTGGCCGGGGAGGGCGCGGCCATCGAAGTGGAGGTATGGGAACTGCCGCTGCGCCAGTTCGGCGCCTTCGTTGCCCAGGTTCCGGCACCGCTGGGCATCGGCTCGCTCGAACTGGCCGACGGGCGCTGGGTCAAGGGCTTCATCGGCGAACCGTGGGCGCTGGGCGCGGCCACCGACATCACCGCGCACGGCGGCTGGCGTGCCTATCTATCCAGCCAAGCATAACAACATCGTCCGTCCAATCACCATCGAAAAGGGAATCCGTCATGCGTTCACAGAATCGTCGTACCTTCCTCAAGCGGACCGGCGCCGCCGCGCTGCTCACCTCCATGAGCGGCCCGCTGGCGCTGGCCGCCGATCCCAAGCTGGTGGTCGGCGTGATCTACGTCGGCGCGCGCGGCGACTTCGGCTACAACCAGGCGCACGCCCAAGCCGTGGCCATGATCCGCAAGATGCCGGGCGTGAAGGTGGTCGAGGAAGAGAAGGTGCCGGAAACCGTGGCCGTGCAAAAGACCATGGAAGCCATGATCACGCAGGACAAGGCGACCCTGATCTTCGCCACCTCGTTCGGCTACTTCGATCCGCACGTGCTCAAGATGGCCGAGAAGTACCCGAACGTGCGCTTCGCCCACTGCGGCGGCATGTGGACCGCCGGGAAGCACCCGGCCAACGCCGGCTCCTTCTTCGGCTACATCGACGAATGCCAGTACCTCAACGGCGTGGTGGCCGGCACCATGAGCAAGAGCAAAAAGCTCGGCTTCGTGGCGGCCAAGCCGATTCCCCAGGTGCTGCGCAACATTAACGCCTTCACCCTGGGCGCGCAGTCGGTCGACCCGTCCATCACCACCCACGTGATCTTCACCGGCGACTGGTCGCAGCCGGTCAAGGAAGCCGAAGCGGCCAACAGCCTGCTCGACCAGGGCTGCGACGTGCTGACCTGCCACGTCGACGGACCGAAAGTGGTGGTCGAGACGGCCGAAAAGCGCGGCAAGATGAGCTGCGGCTACCACGCCAGCCAGGCCGCGCTGGCGCCCAAGGGCTACCTGACCGGCGCCGAATGGGACTGGTCGACCCCGTACGCCACCCTGATCAAGGATGCCCAGCAGGGCAAACCGATGAACAACTTCCTGCGCGGCGGCCTGAAGGAAGGCTTCGTGAAGATGTCGCCGTTCGGCGCGGCCGACAGCGCCGCCGCCAGGAGCCGCGCGGAAGCCGTCAAGGCCGACATGCTCAAGGGGACCTTCACCATTTTCAAGGGACCGCTCAAGGACAATAAAGGCAAGGTCGTGATCGCGGCGGGTACCAGCCACGCCCAGACCGCGCCCGAGCTGGAAGCGATGAACTACCTCGTCGCCGGCGTCGTCGGCCAGGTGTGAGCGCGACCATGAACGCCCCGGCCGAACCCGTCGTCATGGCCGCCGCGCCGCGCGCGTGGGGCGCGGCCGTGGCGCTGCGCCTGCTGCCGGCCGCGCCGACCCTGTGCGCGCTGCTCGGCACCACCGTGGTGTTCGCGCTGTTCCTGTATTTCCAGGGCGCGCCCGCGTTCGAGGCGCTGGCCCTGATCGGCGAGGGCGCCTTCGGTTCGGGCTTCGCCTGGCAAAACACCCTGCAGCGCGCCGCGCCGCTGATGCTCACCGCGCTGTGCGTGGCCCTGCCGGCCCGCGCCGGCCTGGTGATGATCGGCGGCGAGGGCGCGCTGGCGCTGGGCGGGCTGGCCGCCGCGGTGCTGCCGGCCATGTTGCCCGGCCTGCCGGTACCCATCATGCTGGCGCTGATGGCGGCCGCCGCCATGCTCACCGGCGGGCTGTGGGTTGCCCTCGCGGGCTGGCTGCGCCAGGCGCGCGGCGTCAACGAAACTATCGGCAGCCTGCTGCTGTCCTACATCGCCATCGCCCTGTTCAAGCACCTGGTCGAAGGCCCGCTGCGCGATCCCGGCAGCCTGAATAAGCCCTCCACCGCGCCGCTGGCGCCCGAACTGATGATCGGCCCCTTGCCGGGGCTGGACGTGCACTGGGGCCTGGCTTGGGGCGCGCTGGCCTGCTGCGCCGCCTGGGTGCTGGTGCGCCACAGCGTGCTGGGCTTTTCGCTGGCGGTCGTCGGCGGCAACCTGCGCACCGCCCAGCTGGTCGGTCTGCCGGTGCGGCGCCTGATGCTCACCGCCTGCATGCTTGGCGGCGCCGCCGCCGGCCTGGCCGGCATGCTGGAAATCGGCGCCGTGCACGGCAGCGCCAACAGCGCGCTGCTGGCCGGCTACGGCTACAGCGGCATCCTGGTGGCCTTCGCCGCGCGCCAGAATCCGCTGGCCATCATCGTCTGCGCCATGCTCATCGGCGGCATCGAATCGAGCGGCGGCCTGCTGCAGCGCCGCCTCGACCTGCCCGACGCCACCACCCTGGTGCTGCAAGGGCTGCTGTTCTTGAACCTGCTGGCCTGGGAAGCCAGCGCCGGGCCGCTGCAGCGCTGGCGCCTGCGCCTCGAACAGCGTGTGCAGGGAGTCCCCCATGATTAACGGTTTCGATTTTGCCGCGCTGGCGCTGGCCCTGTTCGCCGGCGCCATCCGGGTCGGCACGCCCTTCCTGTTCGTCAGCCTGGGCGAATGCCTGACCGAGAAGGGCGGGCGCGTCAACCTGGGACTGGAAGGCATCCTGGTGTGCGGCGCCATGACCGGCTATGCGGTCTCGCTGGTCACAGGCTCGCCGTGGCTGGGCGTGCTCGGCGCCGGCTGCTCCGGCCTGCTGCTGGGCGCCCTGCACGGCGCGGTGTGCTCGCTCCCCAGGGTAAACGACATCGCGTTCGGCATCGCGCTGATGCTGTTCGGGACCGGCCTCGCCTTCTACCTCGGCAAACCCTACATCCAGCCGCAGGCGCCCATGCTGCCGGCGCTGGCGCTGGGCAGCTGGAGCAGCTCGCCCCAGCTGCAAAGCGCGCTGCAGGTCAATGGCCTGTTCCTGGTCGGCGTGGTACTGGCCTGGCTGCTGCACTGGGGCCTGGCAAGCACCCGCTGGGGCCTGGCCCTGCGCCTGGTGGGCGACCATGCCGACACCGCGCGCGCGCTCGGCTACCGGCTGGTGCCGATCCGCATTGCCGCCACCGCGGCCGGCGGCTTCCTGGCCGCCGTGGGCGGCGCCTACCTGTCGCTGTACTACCCCGGCAGCTGGAACGAAGGCCTCTCCAGCGGGCAGGGCCTGATGGCGGTGGCGCTGGTGATCTTCGCGCGCTGGCAGCCGCTGCGCTGCCTGTGGGCCGCGCTGCTGTTCGGCGCCGCCGGCGCGCTCGGCCCGGCCCTGCAATCGCTCGGCGTCAGCTCCGGCTACTACCTGTACAACGCCGCGCCGTATGTGCTGACCCTGGCGATCATGGTGGCCACCTGCCGCCCCGACCGCACCCTGGCCGGCGCCCCCGGCGAACTGAGTCTGACCCGCTAACCCTGAACCGGAACCGACCCATGCTCTCACCACTGCACCTGCAATCCGCCCCCTATCCCTGGCCCTACGACGGCGACTTCACGCCCGGGAATACGGCTCTCGTCATCATCGACATGCAGACCGACTTCTGCGGCAGGGGCGGCTATGTCGACAAGATGGGCTACGACCTGTCGCTCACGCGCGCCCCGATCGCGCCGATCCGCGCGGTGCTGGCGGCCATGCGCGCGCGCGGCTTCCACATCATCCACACCCGCGAAGGCCACCGGCCCGACCTGGCGGACCTGCCCGCCAACAAGCGCTGGCGCTCGCGCCGAATCGGCGCCGGCATCGGCGACGAAGGCCCGTGCGGGCGCATTTTGGTGCGCGGCGAACCGGGCTGGGAGATCATCGACGAACTGGCCCCGGTGCCGGGCGAAACCATCATCGACAAGCCCGGGAAAGGCTCCTTCTACGCCACCGACCTGGACATGGTGCTGCGCATGAAAGGCGTGCGCAACCTGATCCTCACCGGCATCACCACCGACGTTTGCGTGCACACCACCATGCGCGACGCCAACGACCGCGGCTACGAATGCCTGCTGCTGGAAGACTGCTGCGGCGCCACCGACCATGGCAACCACCTCGCGGCCATCAATATGGTGAAGATGCAGGGCGGGGTGTTCGGCGCCGTGGCCCACAGCAGCGCCCTGCTGGCCGAGCTCAATCAATGAAGCCGCCCGCGCTCAGCCTCGAAGTGGTCGGCGCCGGCAAGTCCTTCGGCAGCTTCCGCGCGCTCGACGCCGTCTCGATGCGGGTCGAGGCGGGCAGCGTGCATGCCCTGCTGGGCGAAAACGGCGCCGGCAAGAGCACCCTCGTCAAGGGCCTGATCGGCTACAGCGCGCTCGACCAGGGCAGTGTGCTGGTGGACGGGCGCGAACACGCCATGCGCAGCCCGCGCGACGCGCACGCCCTCGGCATCGGCATGGTCTACCAGCACTTCACGCTGGCGCCGGGCCTGACGGTAGCGGAAAACCTCCTGCTCGCGCGCGGCAAGCTGCCGTGGCGGCTGGACTGGCGCAAGGAGCGCGCCGAACTCGATGCCTTCCTCTCCACGATGCCGTTCCGCCTCGCGCCCGAGCGCCTCGCCGGCAGCCTGGCCGCCGGCGAAAAGCAGAAGCTGGAAATTCTCAAGCAGCTGTACCTGCAACGGCGCTTCCTGATCCTGGACGAGCCGACTTCGGTGCTGACGCCGCAGGAAGCCCAGGAAGTGCTGGGCATGCTGCGCGACCTGGCGCGCGCGGGCGAATTGACGGTGCTGATGATTACCCATAAATTCCACGAAGTGAGCCAGTTCGCCGACCACGTTACGGTGCTGCGCAAAGGCGCGCTGGTGGGCCACGCACGCGTGGCCGATACCAGTGCCGCCGGACTGGCCGGCTGGATGATGGGCGAAGCCGGCACCCAGGCGCTGGCCGCGCGCGCCAGAATGCCGGTGGATGCAGCCGCGCCGACCGGCCTGCGCATCGACGCCCTGCAGGTGGCGAGCGACCGCGGCACCCAGGCCGTGCGCGGCCTGTCGCTGCAGGTGCGGCGCGGTGAAATCGTCGGCATCGCCGGCATCTCCGGCAATGGCCAGAAGGAGCTGGTCGAAGCCTTGCTGGGCCAGCGCCCGGTCGGTGCCGGCCGGGTGGCCGTCAACGGCCAGCCCTATGCCGCGACGCGCCGCGAGATGCAGGAGCAGAAGGTATTCAGCCTGCCCGAGGAACCGCTGCGCAACGCCTGCGTGGCCGGCATGAGCGTGGCCGACAATATGGCCCTGCGCGACTTCGACAGCGCGCCCATGTGCCGCCAGGGCTGGCGCATCGACCGTGGCGCCATCGCGGCGCGTGCGCAAGCGCTGATCGGCACCTTCAACGTCAAGCCGGCGCTGCCCGGCCGCGCCATCGGCACGCTCTCGGGCGGCAATGTGCAGCGTGCCATCCTGGCGCGCGAACTGGCCGATTCGGTTACCGTGCTGATCGCCGCCAACCCGGTGTTCGGGCTCGATTTCGCCGCCGTGGCCGACATCCACGCGCGCATCCTGGCGGTGCGCGCGCAGGGCGGGGCGGTGCTGCTGGTGAGCGAAGACCTGGACGAACTGATCGAACTGGCCGACCGCATCATGGTGATGGAGAACGGCGCCATCGTCTACGAATGCGAGGCGCGCGATGCCGACCGCGCCACGCTGGGACAACACATGGCCGGCCACGCCACGCCAATCCAGGAGGCCGCATGATCGAAGTCGATGCCACACCCTATCCCTTCCGTTTCGACCCGGCCCACACGGCGCTGGTGGTGATCGACATGCAGCGCGACTTCGTCGAGCCGGGCGGCTTCGGCGAGGCGCTCGGCAACGACGTGACGCCACTGGCGGCCATCGTGCCCACGGTGGCTGCGCTGCTGGTGCTGGCGCGCCGGCTCGGCCTGATGGTGGTGCACACGCGCGAGTCGCACAGCCCGGACCTGGCGGACTGCCCGCCGGCCAAGCGCGCGCGCGGCAATCCCAGCCTGCGCATCGGCGACAGCGGCCCGATGGGACGCATCCTCGTGCGCGGCGAAGCCGGCAACGACATCGTGCCCGCGCTTGCGCCCATCGACGGCGAACTGGTGATCGACAAGCCGGGCAAGGGCGCCTTCTACGCCACCGACCTCCAGGCGCGGCTGGCCGAGCGCGGTATTACCCATTTGCTGTTCGCCGGGGTCACCACCGAAGTGTGCGTGCAGACCTCGATGCGCGAAGCGAACGACCGCGGCTACGAATGCCTGCTGGTCGAAGACGCCACCGCCAGCTACTTCCCGCACTTCAAGGACGCCACCATCGCCATGCTGCGCGCGCAGGGCGGCATCGTCGGCTGGACCGCGCCGCTGGCCGCCCTGGAAGGTTCGGCCGGCGAGCTCAATCGACCCGCGGTGATGGCCCAGGTGCGCGCGGCTTTCGACGACTACGAAGCGGCCCTGGTGCGCCATGATGTGGCCAGACTGGACCGGTATTTCTGGTATGATCCGCGCACCGTCCGCTATGGCGTGGCCGAGAATTCGTATGGCGGCCAGGCCATCCGCGACTACCGCATGGCCTGCGCACCGGTGCACCCGCAACGCCGCATCGAACGGCTCGCCATCAGCACCTTCGGCGACAGCTTCGCCAGCGTGGCCGCCGAATTCAGCGCGCCGGATACGCCGCTGTTGGGCAGGCAGCTGCAGACCTGGGTGCGCTTCGCCGAAGGCTGGCGCGTGGTGGCGGCCCATGTCAGCCTGATCGCCACTTGAAAGAAAACACCACAGCCTATGTCCCGATCTCCCGCCAACGCGCTCGCCGAACAAGTCTATGCCCGGCTCAAGGCCGACATCTTCGACTTCAAGCTGCTGCCCGGCGAACGCTTCACCGAGACCGGCATGGCCAGCCTGTACGAAGTCTCGCGTACGCCCATGCGCGACGCGCTTTACCGGCTGCAGCGCGAAGGCTATCTGGATGTCGAGTTCCGGCGCGGCTGGCAGGTGCGCAATCTCGACTTCGCCCATTTCGACAACCTCTACGACCTGCGCATCGTGCTCGAATGCGCGGCCGTCGAGCGGGTCTGCCAGATGGACGCGGTGCCGGCGGCGATGACACGCTTGAAGGAAATCTGGCTGGTGCCGGAAGACGAACGCGAACAGGACGGGCGCCGCGTGGCGCAGCTCGACGAACAGTTCCACGCCGAGCTGGTGGGAGCGGCCGGGAACGCCGAGATGTCGCGCGTGCATGCCGAGCTGACCGAAAAGATCCGCATCATCCGCCGTCTCGATTTCACGCAGGGCAAGCGGGTCGATGCGACCTATGCCGAGCACGGCAAGCTGGTGCGACTGCTGCTGCGCCGCAAGTGCACCGAAGCCTTGCTGCTGCTGCGCTCGCATATCCAGGAGAGCAAGCTGGAAGTGCGCAAGATCACGCTGCACAAATTGCACGAGGCCCAGCAGCGCTGAAACAGGGCGGCGCGCACTCGGCCGGTGCGTCGCTGCTGCCTGCGCTGGCGGTTTGGCGCGTTTTCAAGGGGGCGGCGATGGCACAGGGATTGCTTCAATTACACAAACCTTGTATCCAAGTTTGAATGCAAGGGTGGCCGATTTTTCTTAACAGGAGTGAGCGATGAAACCAGTACTGCGCAGTGCCTCGATGTTTGCCCTTGCCGTTCTCTGCGCCCAGGCCGGCGCGGCCGATTGGAGTGACACGTCGATCAGCGTGCGCTACGGGAGCAAGTTCGCCGAGCCGTTCAACACCAAGGATATCAGCAAGACCATTGTGGCGTTGACGCACGCGGACGGCTACAAGTATGGCGGCAATTTCTTCAATGTCGACCTGTTGAACTCGGACAGCAAGGACCCTGCAGTGGGCGGCAAGTCGGGCGCGCAGGAAGCCTATGTGGTGTACCGCCACACCCTCGACTTCGGCAAGCTCAACGGCAAGACCTACAAGTTCGGCCCATTTCGCGGTGTCGGCCTGACCGCCGGCTTCGACTGGAACACCAAGAACGACATCGGCTATTCCTCGCGCAAGCGCATGCTGGTGCTGGGGCCGACCCTGATGGTGGACGTGCCGGGCTTCTGGGATATCAGCCTGCTGGCGCTCAAGGAAAGCAATGCGCCGAACGGTATTTCGCGCTACGACTACGATACCCACGCGATGCTGACCACCGCCTGGGGCATTCCGATCGGCGCCTTGCCGCTGTCGTTCTCTGGCTTCGCCAACTTCATCGCCAGCAAGGGCAAGGACGAATTCGGCGGCGATACCGGACCGGAAACCAATATCGACATGCAGCTCATGTGGGATGCCGGCCTGGGCATGGGCATGGCCAAGAACACCTTGCAGATCGGCGTGGAGTACCAGTACTGGAAGAACAAGTTCGGCAACCGCGTGGCGGTGGCCGGTCCGGGCGCGTTCGCCAAGACGCCGATGCTGCGCGTCGAGTACCATTTCTAGGGGGTGACGCGCCGGTACTGCTCCACCAGGCGCAGCAAGGCCTTGGACTGGTAGCCGCGTGCCAGGGTATCCAGGCGGGCGGCAAAGGGGCGGTAGGTTTCGTCCAGGTTTGCCAGCCGCTCGGCCTGGGCGATGATTGCGTGCATATCGCCCATCCTGGCAAGCTGGTACAGCACGTCCATTTCGGGCGGGGGCGGCGCCACCGTGGCAGCGTCCTCGCGCGGCACCGGTTCCGGCGCCGGCCCGCACATCCATTCCAGCTGCAGCAGCTGCGCCATCTGTTCCAGCAGCCTGTTCGCGTCGAGCGGCTTGGGAAGGAAGGCATTCATGCCGGCAGCAATGCATTGGGCGCTGTCGCTGGCCGACACGCTGGCCGACAGCGCCAGGATCGGCACGTCGCGGAAGGCTTCCAGCTGGCGCAGCCGGCGCGTTACCGCCAGCCCGTCCAGCTCCGGCATCGTGATGTCCATCAGGATCAGGTCCGGCCTTAGCCGTTGCGCCAGCTCCAGGCCCTGGCTGCCGTCGGCCGCCTCCACCACCTCGAATCCGAGCGGCGTCAGCAGGCCGCTCGCCACCGCCCGGTTCGAGGCAAGATCGTCCACCACCAGCACCGTCCGGCGCGGCCCGAGGTAGCCGGTCACGTTCCGCGTGGCCGGCTCGGTCGTACTGGCCTGCACGGCCGGCGCGTCGATCTCGAAGCGGAAGCTGCTGCCCACGCCCGGCCGGCTTTCGACCTGGATCTCGCCGCCCATCAGGCGCACATACTGCCGGCTGATCGCCAGGCCCAGGCCAGTGCCGGTCAGCCTCCGCTGCGGGTCGCCGGCCTGTTCGAAGGGCTCGAAAATGCTCTGCAACTGCTCGGGAGCGATGCCGATGCCGGTATCCTGCACCTCGAAGCCCAGCCGGGCCGGCGGCGTAAAGCGCGCCCGCAGCACGATCTGGCCGCGGTCGGTAAACTTGATGGCATTGGACAGCAGGTTGAGCAGCACCTGGCGCAGGCGCTTTTCGTCGGTCCGGACGCTGTGCGGCAGATCGGGTGCCGGTTCGCACGCCAGCACGAGTCCCTTCTGGAGCGCCTTCACGCCGACCAGGTCGGCGATCGATTGCACGAAAGGCGCCAGGCGGAAGTCAGCCTGGGCGAGGGTGATCTTGCCGGCTTCGATCTTGGCCAGGTCGAGAATGTCGTTGATCAGCGTGAGCAGATGCTCGCCGCTGGTCTTGATGACGTTAACGCCAGCCAGCTGGCGCTCGCCCAGCGCCGGATCGCGTTCCAGGATCTGGGCGAAGCCCAGGATGCCGTTGAGTGGGCTGCGCAGTTCGTGGCTCATATTGGCCAGGAAGGCGCTCTTGGCGCGGTTGGCCGCTTCGGCCGCGTGGCGTGCCTCGCGCTCGGCTTCGGCGCGCTTGCGCTCGGTCAGGTCGAGCACGAATGCGACCCCGGTTTCCCGGGACTGTTCGAACAGGGCGGCGCCCAGCAGGACCGGGATGCGGCTGCCGTCCTTGCGAATATATTCTTTTTCGTACGGGCGGCAGCTACCGCTGTCCAGCAGCTCCTGCCTGGCCTGCGCATCGACCGCCCGGTATTCCGGTGGCGTAATGTCGGTCCAGCGGACCTGTCCCGACAGCAGCTCGCGCTGCTGGTAGCCGATCATCTCGACCAGCGCCTTGTTGGCGCTGAGGATGGCGCCGGACAGATTCCAGAAAAATACCCCGATGATGTTGGAGTCGACCAGGCGGCGGATGTGCGCGTCCTGTTCGCGCAGGTCCGCATAGGCGCGCTCGAGGGAGTCGCACATGGCGTTGAAGGCGTTGACCACCTGGTCGAGCTCGTCCTCGTCGCGGGGCGGCGCGCGCGGCAGGCGCAGCGGCGCTGGCGGGCGGCGCACGTCGTACGCGCGCACGAACTGCGCCACGATGCTCAGGTGCCGGGTCACCAGGTGGTGCACGAGGTAGATGATGAACAGCGCGATGAAAAAAATGCGCAAACCCTGGGTCAGCAGGGTGGTCAGCGCGGTACGCATCAGGTCCCGGTATTGGTCGGCCAGGGTGGCTTCGACATACAGGGTGCCGACCCGCTGTTCGTCGCCCTCGGCGGTGTACCGCAGGGGATAGGTGCGCGCCACGATGGCGCCGGCCGTGCGGCGTCCGGCGTGCACGACGAAAGGCGGGCCGGCCGAGCTTTCGCGCACTTCAACGGCGCGAATGTCGGGCAGGCGCGCGATGCCGTCGAGCTGAACCTGCAGGTATTGCCGGTCCAGCCGCCACAAGCCTTCGCTCAGGCTGCCGCGATAGCCCTGGTGAATATCTTCCAGGCGCGTTTCGATGTCCGTCACGCCGCGCCGGTAGTCGAAATAGAGCTGGAAGCCGGTGAGCGTCAGGGTCACCACGGTACTGAATAGAATCACGCCGACGAGGAGGCGAAGTCGCAAGCTGCCCGGCAGGCGGCTGAAAATTGTCCCGCCTGGCAGTGCGAACCGTATTCGTCCGTGCATCGGCGTCCCTCTTGATCACGCTGCGTCTTTGGCTTGCGCGTCCCATCGACCAGGTTCATTCTAGCAGGGTGTGTGCAGGCCGCGATACAGTCTGGCGAAGCGGGCCACCGTCCGCTTGCGGCCGCCATGCTGGAGGGACCAGTCATGTCCATCGATCGTGTGCGCCGCGCAATGACGCTGTCGCTGTGGGCGATGGCGATGCCCGTGGCGCGCGGCGCCACGGCAGCCGGGCTGCGCTTTTATGCGGCCGAATACCCGCCCATCACCTTTTTGCGCGGCGGCAAGGTAACCGGTCTCGCCACCGAGATCGTGGAAGAGATCATGCGCCGCACCGGCATGGCGGCGCCGATCGCGCTCGTTCCGTGGGCACGCGCGTTCAGGCACGCGTCCTCGGCGCCCAACATCGGTTTGTTCTCCACCGCGTACACCCGCGAGCGTGCACCGCTGTTTCAGTGGGTCGGACCGATCGGCGCGGCGGTGGGCAGCTTCTACATGCTGCGCGGCGGTAAGCGGATCGAGAACATCGGAGAGGCGCGCAAGGCGGTGAGGATCCTGGTGTCGCACGAGTCGTATCTTGAACAGATGCTGCGTGGCCTGGGGTTCGGCAATCTGAGTCCCGTGACGACGACCGCCGAGGCCGTGCGCATGCTGGCGGCCCGGCGCGCGCCGCTGATGGCGCTCGACGACCTTGCGCTGGCCACCACGGCCAAGGCCGAAGGAGTGGACGCCGGCGCTATCGAGCGCGCGTTGGTCCTGGGGCCGTCGTTCCAGTACATCGCGTTTTCGCGCGGCACGCCGGAAGAGGTGGTCGCACGCTGGCGCCAGGCCCTGGATGCCATGAAGGCCGACGGGTCGTTTGCGCGGCTTTACGCGAAGTGGTTGCCGGGAGTGAGGCCGCCGCACGCGCCAAACCGGCCACAGCCATTGGTGATGGCGCCAATGTGATTCACGTCGAGCCCTCGCCCCGCTAATCCGTGAAGAACCAAAAAAAGCCAGCAACGCTGCCGTTGCTGGCTTCTTGGGCGGCTGGTCCCTGTGTCAGTCGATGTAGTGGTTGTGTTCCCACAGGTCGTATATCATTCCAGCGGCCAAAACCATATGCTTGCAGCCTGGAAGTAGCAACTACGGCTCTATGCCGTTTTCAGTGGAAATGGACGGCCAGCACGGTAAGTGGCAGATCGCAACGGCGCGGCCGGTTGCATCGGATTGCGCGGCAAGTTCTTTAGTTTGGCCATGCGAAGGTAGGCGATGGCGACGAAGTTCTTCACGGTTCGAAATCCGCGCGCGGCCCGTTTGGTCTGCTGGAGCATGCCATTCATCGCCTCGACATAGGCGTTGCTGCGCCCGTCGAGCATGCCGCGCACGACGCCGGCCAGGCGCTCCTTGAGCGTGGTGGCGAGCTTCTTGAATGGTTCGAGCCGGCACCTCCGTGCCCACGAGATCCAGCGCTTCAAGGCGGCCTCGGCCTGCTCCGGGCAGTTGCTCGTCACACCGGTGGCGTAAGTCGAGCGCAGTCCCTCCTTCAGGCGCCACGCACGTGCGCTCTTGAGGTTCGAGCGCTGCAGCCGGTACATCGTGTTGATCTGATCGACGCTCCAGTCGGCATGGTCCTTGCGCATGCCCCAGAACATGCCCTTGAGCGCCTTGCGGTCCGTTCCCATCGCCGCGCGCACGACGCGCGGCTGATCGCGCATCTCGTCGCGCCTGACGGCGTCCATCGCCTCGTTGGCCAGGGCGATCACATGAAACCGGTCGAAGCTGATCTGGGCCTGGGGCAGCATCTCAGTCACGCCCTTGGTATAGGCGGCGCTCATGTCCATGCAAACGTGTTTGATATCGCCTGGATCGCCGCCGTGCGCGATCAAGTCGGCCTTGAAGTCGATGACGGTGCCGTGCTTGCGGCCCTCGGTCATAAACAGCAGCCGCTTCGCTTCCAGATCATGGACCAGCGTCACATAGTCCTGGCCACGCCTGAAGCTCAAGTCGTCGATGCCAACCACGGCGACGCCGTTCATGTCCTGCTGGGCGCGTGCCACGCCGACATAGTGTTCGATCCGACGCCACAACTGCTTAGCGTTGATGCGCAACAGGCCGGCGGCGTGCGCGACCGGCATGGACTGGCACAGCGTCAAGGCAAGCGCCTCGAACAGCAGCGTGAAACCGCTGCCCGGCCGCGCCCACGGTGCCTCCACAGTCGTCGTCTTGCCGCAAGCGCCGCAATCGACGCGCGGCACGTCGGCGTGCAACCACGCCTCGTTCTGGAAGAAGTCGAGATGGCGCCAGTCGCGCCGGACCCTGTCGTGAATGCCTTGCCCGTTCACGCCGCAGGCCGCGCAAGGCAACTGCTTGGCGTTGCAGGCCACCTCGAAATCGATCCTCCGCTTGGCGGTGTCGAGCTCGACCTTGACCACCTCCCATGGCGACTTCAGTCCCAACGCGGACGTGAACAGGGCTTCGACACCAACACTCATTACGGCTTCCTCAGATCAAAACGACGGTCATTGCTGTGGACGGACACATCATCGCCGGGCCTCTGCATGGTCATCGCCCCGGCATGCCAGGTCGATGGCCATGCCCCAGCGTATTGGCCCTGCACAGCGTCAAGGGTTCGCTTCGCCGGGCCGCGCTTCGCGCAACCCGCCCTTGACCCTGCTTCGGGCCTCGCGTCACGACGACATCAGGCATTCACAGCGGTAGCCGACATGGTAGCCGAAGTCAACTTCCACTCAAAACGACATTGGGCCGCAACTACGTGCACACGACGGGAATCCTGACGGTGTTCCCTGCACCAAGTCGATGTGGCCACCGTCGGTTCGGCCTCCGTGGATACGGAAAAACGAGACAACACCGCTACGATTTCCAATAGCAGCCATTGCGCCTTGCTCACCGCTGAATTTCTCGGGCTCGCCCCACAGACGCCTTAAGATGAACGATAGTTTCCCCTGTCCGGGTTCGATTCGTTTTCCTCTCAATGCTCCACCAGTTATCTTCATACGCGCGGTCGGGAGACGCACCCCAGACCTCAACAAGGCTACGCTCATTCGAATCGCGCAAGTATCCTTGTAAGCGGCGTTATTCAAGAGGGAAGTCCAGCCGATCTCTTTGAATAGCTGCTCTTGGCGCTCGGACTTGGGGAAGTTCAGCCGAAGCAACTCGAATGAGGGTCTCATGGCTTCACACCTTTCGCGCACGGGTATGCTTTGTGAAGAATGGCTTGGATCAACCCAGCCGCGTTCTTTGCCCGCTCGGAGGCAGGCAGCTTGGCAATCGCGTCGGACATTTCATACGCGAGGTCAGGCGTCTTCCGCGTATAGCGATCACACCAGACACGGCCAGCTGTTGCGTCACGGGCGCCATCGAGGTAGCTGTAAGCCTTTTCACGCTGCAGGTAGTCATACGCGCTGAGGGGTTCGGGCCGGGCTAGCAGTTTGACGTAATCGTTCCCGCTGAGGGTGTAACCGTATGGCACCGCTATTGCTAGATTGGGAAGGGAAAGCAGTGCGAGGGGAATCGCGTATCGACCAAGTGACATATTGCCTCCTTTGTTGGGAAAGCAATTATTTCAACGCGCGAACTAGACGGCATTGGTAGCGATCAACCGTCAGCGACTTGCATTACGTGGGGGGCGTAAACTGAAACAGCCCGCGCGAGCGGGCTGCTGTCATTGCCGGAGCGTGCTGCGAAATCAGGCGAAGTTCTGCGCCACGAAATCCCAGTTCACCAGGCCCCAGAAGGTCTCGACATACTTGGCGCGCAGGTTGCGGTAGTCGATGTAGTAGG
>CAMLHI010000016.1 GCA_946479705.1 uncultured Oxalobacteraceae bacterium | reverse complement strand
GGTTGGCTCATGAGGACATCGTAGGAACCGAGGAAATCGTCGATCTCTTCCATGGTCGGTTCGCTGGCGATCAGATTGTTGACGTCACGCCTGAACGATTGGGCCAGCTTTCCGCCGATAAAGGCTTCGCGCCGGCCGGACTTGTCGACGATTTCGTAACCGCCAAACCGCAGCGCCTCGAGATTATGATCGACGCCGAATTCGACCACGCTGTACTGCTCGCTGTTATAGATCATGTTCATGATAGCTCCTTCGCTCGATCAGACGTTCCACGCCGCGATTGTTTCACCGTGAATGCATCAGGTTCCACTCACGAGGTGGGGCTATCCGGACCGTTTTCAAGGGCAGCTGCGATCCCATGAAAACCCTTCAGGCAACAAGGTCCGGGGTCAGTTCCAACAGCTGATCGTATGGCGGAGAGTGCAGCCACGATCTCAACTGATCAAGGTGGTCTGTCGTCGCCACGCCGATATACAGGCGCTCGGGGCGGAGACGCAGCATCCGGTTTAATGTTACACGCAAAACGAGATTACCGGTGCAGCATAAACAGGCGGGGGCAATGCGCTGGATAGCCAGGGTGGAGGAAGGGATCAGATGGGCTTGTCCGTCGGGCAAGCCTTCGAGCAGGACGGCGCAGGACGCGCCGGCGGGAACATCGGCCAGGCTGGCCGCGATGGCCTCCTCGCGCACCGCAGCGCCGTCGCCGGTCACCAGGGTGGTCAGGGCGGGCGCGGCCGCGCCCGCGTTCACAGGTTTTTCTTGGCCAGCTTGCCCGGCTCGACGCCGAGCTGCTTGAGCTTGCGGTACAGGTGGGTACGCTCAAGCCCGGTCTTTTCGGCAACCCGGGTCATGCTGCCGCCTTCGCGGCCCAGGTGGTGCTCGAAATACATGCGCTCGAAGGCATCGCGCGCTTCGCGCAGCGGCAGGTCGAAGGACAGCGAAAAGCCATGGCCCTCGCCGTGCGGCATGCCGCCCATGCGCTGGCCGATGGCGGCCTGCTGCGACGATTGCGTGGAGAACATGGGTGTTGCCGCGACCGCCGCTTCTTCCGGCTGCGGCGCAATCATCGGGCGCGGCGCCAGGGCTGGCGCGCGCACCACTTCCTGCGCCCGCGACAAGCCTTGCTGCACTGCCTTGAGCAATTTCTGCAGGGCGATCGGCTTTTCCAGGAAATTGAGCGCACCGATGCGGGTCGCCTCGACCGCCGTATCGATGGTCGCGTGGCCCGACATCATGATGACCGGCATGGTCAGCAAGCCGTCGCGCTGCCATTCCTTGAGCAGGGTGACGCCATCGGTATCGGGCATCCAGATATCGAGCAGGACCAGGTCGGGCGCGCCGGCCGCGCGGGCGTCGCGCGCCTGCTGCGCGTTCTCGGCAAGCTGGATCGCATGGCCTTCATCGCCCAAAATTTCCGAGAGGAGCTCGCGGATGCCCATTTCATCATCAACTACGAGTATGTTTGCCATCTGTGTGTGCCTTCCTGGTTTGGCCCGCCGATTGAGCATTGATGTCGGCTTCGATCTCAGCCCTGTCTACAGCCATGATTCTATGCGTGTTTCGGGCGTTAGGCCAGAACACTGTCAGGCGCTAACTTTAACAGCAAAATCGAGACTGCCGCGCCTGTTCCGTCGGTCCGGTTCTGGATGTCGATCCGGCCCCCGTGCTCATCGATAATTTTCTTCACCATCGGCAGTCCCAGCCCGGTGCCGCGCACCTTCGAGGTGACGTAGGGCTCGAAGGCGCGCGACAGGATTTTAGGCGCAAATCCGGGTCCGTTGTCGGCAATTTCTAGGCGCACCGCAATGCCCTTGCGGCCATCGGCGCCGCGGTAGTGGATCGCCTCGGTGATCACGTCGATGCGCGCCGGTTCCGCGTCGGGCCCGCGCTCGTTCATCGCATCCTGGGCATTTTGCAGCAGGTTGTGGATCACCTGGCGCAGCTGGGTGGTGTCGCCCATCACCGCCGGCAGGCCGGGCGCCAGGCGCGCGTGGATGATGTCGCTGTCGTCGCCGGCCAGGTAGAGGTTGAGGATCTCGCCCAGCAGGGCATTCAGGTCGAGCCGTTCCAGCACCGCCGGCGGCGCCTTGGCATAGTCGCGGAAGTCGTCCACCATGCGCTTCATGGCGTCGACCTGGTTGACGATGGTGGTGGTGCTGCGGTTGAGCAGTTCGGCATCCTGCGGTCCCAGCCGGTTCTCGAGCTTCATCTGCAGGCGTTCGGCCGACAGCTGGATCGGCGTGAGCGGGTTCTTGATTTCATGGGCCAGGCGGCGCGCCACCTCGCCCCAGGCGATCGAGCGCTGCGCCGAAATCACGTCGGAGATATCGTCGAACACCACGATAAAGCCGCTGCCGGCGCCCACCGGCAGGCGCGAGCCGCGCGCCAGCAGCACGATATCGTGTTCCTCGCCGGGCCGGCGCGGCAGTTCGATCTGCTGCTGCCAGTGGGCGCGCTGGCGCGCACCGGCGGCCGACTGCGCGCTTTGCGCCGAAAAGGCCCGCGTGACGGCAGCGGCGAAGGCTTCCAGCCCTTCGATGCTGGACAGGGCGCCGCCCACATAGCCGCCCGCGTCCTGCCCGAGGATGCGCTCGACCGCCTCGTTCGAATTGACCACGTTGAATTCGGCATCGAGCACGATCACCCCGGCCGACATATTCTCCAGTACCGACTCCAGGTGGGCCTTGGCGCTTTGCAGCGCGGCGCGGTTGCGCTCGACCGCGCTACGCGCCTCGAACAGCTGGCCGGTCATGGTGTTGAAGGACTGCGTCAGGGTGCCCAGCTCGTCCGAAGTGGCCACGATCGGGCGCGGCGACAGGTCGCCCTCGGCCACCGCGCGCGTGCCTTCGGCCAGCACCAGCAGCGGCTTGGCCAGGTTGCCGGCGATGACGAAGGCGCTGGCGGTCGCCCCGAAGACCGCCAGCAGCAGGGTCAGGGTCAGCGTAATCAGGTACATCTGGTTCAAGCCCTTGCGCGACACCGAGCGTTCCTGGTACTCGCTGTAGGCGGTGCGCAGCACTTCGGCGTTGGAGGCCAGGTTGACCGGCACCGCCTGGATCACCTGCAGGAAGCGCGGCTGCGCGCCCGGCGGTTCCGGCACCGCCTGCACCACCCGCAGGCGCAGGCCGGTGACGGCGTCGAGCGCGTTCGGTGGATTGCTGGGCGTGCCGGCCATGTCCTTCAGGTCGCGCACCACCCCGCCCTCGGGCCGCGAATACCCGCCCGGCATCACCGCCTGCAGCAGCATCTGCGGGGTCGGCAGGTCGTCCTTGAGGTCTTCGCGCCGGCCGGCCGTGGCCGCGCCCAGCACCGCGCCATCCGGGCCGATCAGGACCGCGCTTTGCACGCCGTCCTGCTCCCTGACCATCCGCGCCAGTATGCGCTGGGCCTCCGCGCCATCCTGTCCGGCCAGCGTGGCCGCTGTCACTTCGGTGACCGAGCCCAGTTCGGACAGGGCCTGGTCGAGCGCCGCGTGACCCAGGCTCAGGCCCGATTCCAGCGCCGCCTCGATCTTCACGTTGAACCAGCTATCGATCGAGTGCGACACGAACTGCACCGACACCAGGAAGATCACCAGCCCGGGCAGGATGCCGATAGCGGAAAACAGCAGCACCAGCCGGGCCATCAGGCGCGAGCCGAACTGCTTGCGCTTGAAGCTCGAATACAGGCGCGCCAGCGCCACCAGCACCAGCAGCAGGAAGCCGGCCGCCACGGCCACGTTCCCCCACAACAGCCAGGAATAGTAGCGCTCGAGGAAGCCGGTGTTATCGGACGCGGTAGCGAGCAGGAACAGCAGGATACTGGCCACGCCACCGCCCAGCACGAGGGCATAACGCAATGCCTGCTTCACCGTCTATTCCGCCTTGTAGGTAAATTTTTTGTCTTTGGACGCCAGCCGCCAGTCCGAATTGTTCAGGGCGTTGACGCGCAGCGGCTTGGAGAAAAAGCCCTGGTCCATATACATGCGCAGGGTGACGTCATAGGTCTCGCCCGGCTTGAGGACGCCGCGCCGCGCGATCTGCCAGCGCTGGCGGTGGATCATCACCAGCGCGTCTTCCAGCGTGGGCAGGCTTTGCTGCAGGGTGAAGCGGTTGCCGTTGTTGACCCGCACCACGTACTGGCGCGTGAGCGCATCGAGCGACAGGGTGATCAGCTGGCTGGTGACGACGGCGCGCTCGTCCTTCCAGTACCAGCGCGGCCGGGTCAGTTCGATCTCGGTCTTGAAGGTCAGCTGCAGGGTATGCTCGACCGCCAGCTGCAGCTCCTGGCTCAGGTCGAAGGCGAAATTGGCCGCCAGGCTGTAGCCGTCTTCGGTCGCTTCGATGTGGGCGTGGGTGATGTCGATTGCCTCGGCCGCATACGCCTGTGCGCATGCAAATACCAGCAGCAGCTGGCAGGCGAGCAGTCGAAGAAATCGTTTTGTCACAGGTGGCCCACAGCCTTTATGTCGTTTGCATCGTCGGGGACCCCTTATGCGCCCTTCTGGAACAGCGCATAGAACAAACCGTCGTGATCGTGTTCGGCGGCGCCGGTCGCGAGCGACGGCAGCAGCTGACCCGGTGCCTCCAGCCGGGTGGCGTTGTGGCGCACCGCGAATGCGGCCGCCTGGGCCTCGGATTCCTGAGGCCAGATCGAACATGTCACGAACAGCAATTTACCATTGGGCCGCAGCATCTGCCAAAGGTTGTCGAGAATTTTGCCGGAAAGTGTTGCAAGTTGGAGCGTGTCGGCCTTGCGCCGCAGCCAGCGGATATCGGGGTGGCGCCGCACGATGCCGGAAGCCGTGCACGGCACGTCGGCCAGGATGCGGTCGAACTGCTGGCCGTCCCACCAGACCCGGGTCTGGGCCTCGAAGGCCTTGAGGGTGGCCGTCAAGCCCAGGCGCGCAAGGTTCTCCTCGACCCGCACCAGGCGCTTGGGATCGCTGTCGATGGCGGTCAGCTCGATGTCGGCCAGTTCCAGCAGGTGCCCGGTCTTGCCGCCGGGTGCCGCGCAGGCGTCCAGCACGCGCATGCCGTCGCGCACATCGAGCAGCGGCGCGGCCAGCTGGGCGGCGGCGTCCTGCACCGAGCAGTAGCCTTCGTCGAAGCGCGGAATGGCGCTCACGCCGACCGCCTTATCGAGCCGCACTGCGCTCGGACCGATCTGGCGCGCGCCCAGGCCGGCATCGGCCAGCAGCTGCAGGTAGTCGGCCACGCTGGTCTTGCGCGTATTGACGCGCAGGGTCAGCGGCGGCTGCGCGTTGCCGGCCGCGAGAATGTCCTGCCACTGGGCCGGATAGGCATTGCGCACCGAATCGATCCACCACTGCGGATAGTTCCACTGCGCCGGCGCCTGCTTGAGCGCGGCCGCCAGCAGCTCGGCGCGCTCGCGCGCGAAACGCCGCAGCACCGCGTTCACCATCCCCTTGGCGTGCGCCAGGTCGGGATGGGCGCCGGCCGCCGTCACTGCCTGGTCGACCACGGTGAATTCCCCGTAGGGCGCGGCATCGGGCGGCGTATCCATCAGCGCCAGCGCGCAATGCATCAGCGCGGCCAGCATGGGCGGCTCGGGCGCCTTGGACGTCATCAAGGCCAGCAGCGCTTCGCTGCGGCCCAGCTGGCGCATGGCGCGGTAGGCGATGTCCTGGATCGCGCCGCGCGTTTGCGGCCCGGCCTCCATCGCCCCGAAGGCGGTGGCGAGCGCCTGCGGCAGCGTGGTGCCGCCCTTGACCTGGGCCACCGCGTTGGCGGCCCCGAGCATGGCCAGCGCCAGCGAATCGCCCTTCAAGTCGGGCCGGTAGCCCGGCTGCAGCACCGGCTTGACCTCGTAGCTCGGACGCACGCGCGGCGCAGTCTGCCTGGACGCGGGAGGCTTGATGGATAGCGTCGGGCGCTTGGCGGTCATGGGCGGCTCTTGAAAGGTTTTTAATGAAGGCGCAATTGTACCGGGTCTGTCATGCGCCATGCTTAAACGTCGCTTGCGGCGAAAACGCCCCGCCGCGCGGCGCCGCGAGCGTGTTCCGCGGGGCGCCAAACCAGTATAATGGGACCAGTTTGCGCGCCGTCCGCGCGCGCGCCGCACCGGCATTCACACTCTTTACCGCGCTCTTTTTTCGCTACCGCTCATGCTCGCATCACAGAAACACGACATCGCCGCCCTGCTCCAGGATGCCCTCGCCCACGCCGCTGCCGGGGCCGAGCTGCCCGCCATCGTCCTGGAGCGTCCGCGCGACCCGGCCCATGGCGACATCGCCTGCAATATCGCGATGCAGCTGGCCAAGCAGCTCAAGACCAATCCGCGCGCCCTGGCCACGGCCATCGTCGAGGCGCTCAACGCCAATCCGGCCGCCAAGGGCCTGATCGACGCCGCCGAGATCGCCGGCCCCGGCTTCATCAACCTGCGCGTGGCCGCCAGCGCCAAGCAGGCCGTGGTCAAGGCCGTGCTGGCCGAGGGCGCACGCTTCGGCCGCGGCAGCACCGGCGTTGGCAAGCAGGTCATCATCGAATTCGTCTCGGCCAATCCGACCGGTCCGCTGCACGTCGGCCACGGCCGCCAGGCCGCGCTGGGCGACGCCCTCTCGGCCCTGTTCGACGCCCAGGGCTACCAGGTCACCCGCGAGTTCTACTACAACGACGCCGGCGTGCAGATCGCCACCCTGGCCAATTCCGTGCAGGCGCGCGCCAAGGGCCTCAAGCCCGGCGACGCCGCCTGGCCCGAATCGGCCTACAACGGCGACTACATCGCCGACATCGCCGCCGACTACCTGGCCGGCAAGACCGTCTCGGCCAGCGATGGCCAGCCGGCCACCGCCAGCGGCAATGTCGACGACATCGAATCGATCCGCGCCTTCGCCGTCACCTATTTGCGCAACGAGCAGGACATCGACCTGCAAGCCTTCGGCGTCAGGTTCGACAATTACTATCTCGAGTCCTCGCTGTACGCCGACGGCAAGGTCGACCAGGCCGTCCAGACCCTGATCGCGCACGGCAAGACCTACGAGCAGGAAGGCGCGCTGTGGCTGCGCACCACCGACTACGGCGACGACAAGGACCGCGTGATGCGCAAGTCCGACGGAACCTACACCTACTTCGTGCCGGACGTCGCCTACCACATCGTCAAGTGGCAGCGCGGCTTCAGCCAGGCCATCAACGTGCAGGGCAGCGATCACCACGGCACCATCGCGCGCGTGCGCGCCGGTCTGCAGGCGGTCGAACAGGGCATCCCGCAGGGCTACCCCGACTACGTGCTGCACAAGATGGTCACCGTGATGAAGGACGGCGAAGAGGTCAAGATCTCCAAGCGCGCCGGCTCCTACGTCACCGTGCGCGACCTGATCGACTGGTCCGGCGGCGGCGACACCGTGCGCGGACGCGACGCCGTGCGCTTCTTCCTCATCTCGCGCAAGGCCGATACCGAATTCGTGTTCGACGTCGACGTCGCCCTCAAGACCTCGGACGAAAACCCGGTCTACTACGTGCAGTACGCGCACGCCCGCATCTGCCGCATGCTGGCCCAGTGGACCGGCGCGGAAGCCTCGCTCGCTGCGGTGGACCTGGCGCCGCTGACCGCGCCGAGCGAAATGCACCTGCTGGCAACCCTGTCGGCCTACCCGGAAGCGCTGGCGCGCGCCCAGGCCGAACTCGGCCCGCACCAGATCGCCTTCTACCTGCGCGAACTGGCCGCCGCCCTGCACAGCTTCTACTTCGCCGAACGCGTGCTGGTCGACGACGAACAGCTCAAGCTGGCGCGCATCGCGCTGATGGTCGCCACGCGCCAGGTGCTGCGCAACGGCCTGGCCCTGATCGGCGTCTCCGCGCCCAACCAGATGTGATGTCCTCCATGGTTTCGTCCAACGCGTGCGTGCGCCGCCAGCGCGGCAATACCCTCACCGGCATCATCATCGGCCTGATCGTCGGGCTGGCGATCGCCGTCGTCGTGGCCCTGGTGATCACCAAGGGCAATTCGCCCTTCACCGACAAGGGCAAGGCCGGCAAGATGACCGAGCCGACCGCCGGCCAGGTCGCCGATCCGAACAAGCCGATGTACGCCAACAAGGATGCCGCGCGCGCCGCCAACAAGCAGATCGCCGAGCGCCAGGCTGCCGAAGCCGAAAAAGCCAGGCAGGCCGAAGCCGATCCGCTCGGCGCGGCCATCGCCGCGATGAAGCCGGCCGAGGCGCCCAAGCCGGCGCCGGTTGCCGCCGCGCCGGTCGCCGCGCCGCCGGTCACGCCGGCCGCTGCCGCAGCGCCCGCGGCCGACGTCGAGGACAAGGTCATCTACTACCTGCAGGCCGGCGCCTTCCGCGAAATGGCCGACGCCGAGAACACCCGCGCCAAGCTGGCCCTGCTGGGCTTCGAAGCGGCCATCACCGACCGCACCACCGACGCCGGCGTGCTGCACCGCGTGCGCATCGGCCCCTACCCGCAGGCCGAAGCCATGAACAAGGCGCGCGCCAAGCTGCAGGGCAGCGGCATCGACGTGGCGATCGTGCGCAACCAAAAATAAACCCGACGGAGTCCGAATGCGAAAACTGCTTGCCTGCTTCAGCGCACTGGTCCTGTGCGCCTTCACCGCCGCGGCCGTGGCATCTCCCGCCAGTCCGCAGGATGGCGTCGAATACCTGACCCTGCCCGAGATCCAGAACACCGACGCCGGCAAGAAGGTCGAAGTCACCGAGTTCTTCGCCTACTACTGCCCGCATTGCAACGCCTTCGAACCGATGCTGGCTGGCTGGGTCAAGAAGAATAGCGACAAGATCGTCTTCAAGCGCGTGCACGTGCCAGGTGGACCGAGCGTCGGTCCGCAGCAGCGCCTGTTCTTCACGCTCGATGCCATGGGCCTGCTGCCGCAGTACCACGAGCAGGTATTCGCCGCCATGCACGGTCCGCAGCGCCTGCGCCTGAACACCGACGAGCTGGTGTTCGACTGGGCCGGCAAGGCCGGCATCGACCGCGCCAAGTTCATCGACGTCTACCGCTCGTTCAGCGTCTCGGCGCACGTGCGCCGCGCCCAGTCCTTGATGGAAGCCTACAGGATCGACAGCTGGCCGACCCTGGCTGTCGGTGGCCACTACCTGACCTCGCCCTATCTGGCGGGCCAGGGCAGCAAGGGCGCCAGCGAAGCCGAACAGCAGCAAGCCGTGCTGACCGTGCTCGACTTCCTGGTCGCCAAGGCGAAGGCGGAACAAAAATAAGATGCGCGAAGCGCCCTTGATGACCCGCGTGTTTATCACTGGCGCCTCGTCCGGCATCGGCGCGGCGCTGGCGCGCGCCTACGCGGCCCAGGGCGCGGCGCTCGGGCTGGTGGCACGCCGCCATGAAGTGCTGGCCGACCTGGCTGCAGGGCTGCCGCATCCCGAACGCCACATCATCTACGCACTCGACGTCACCGATCACGCGGCGCTGTCCGCCGCCGCGGCCGACTTCATCGCCCGCCACGGCGGCGCCGACATCGTCATCGCCAACGCCGGCATTTCGCACGGCACCCTGACCGAGCATCCCGAAGACCAGGCCGTGTTCGACGCCATCCTCTCGACCAACCTGAATGCCACCTACGCCACCTTCGCGCCCTTCATCGGCGCGATGAAAGGCCAGGACGGTCCGCGCCGGCTGGTCGGCATCGCCAGCGTGGCCGGGGTGCGCGGGCTGCCCGGCGCCGGCGCCTATAGCGCGTCCAAGGCGGCGGTGCGCTGCTACTGCGAATCGCTGCGGCTGGAGATGAAACCCTACGGCATCCGCGTGGTGACCCTCGCCCCCGGCTATATCGACACGCCGATGACCAGCAAGAACCCCTACCCCATGCCCTTCCTGATGCCGGCAGAACGCTTCGCGCGCAAGGCCCTGCGCGCGATTGAAGCCGGCGACAGCTACCGCGTCATCCCATGGCAAATGGGGGTGGTCGCCAAACTGCTGCGCATCCTCCCGAACGCCTGGTACGACCTGGCCTTCGCGCGCGCGCCGCACAAGCCGCGCAAGGTGCAGGCATGAACGGCGCGCGCATCGCCGGTCGAGCCCGCGCCGCCGTCGAAATCGACATCGAAGTCGTGCACGAAACCGGCTCGACCAACGCCGACCTGCTGGCGCGCGCCGCCACGCTGGCGCGTCCGCTGCTGCTGGTGGCCGAGCACCAGCTGGCCGGGCGCGGCCGGGCCGGACGCAGCTGGCTGTCCGAAGCGGGCGGCTCGCTCACCTTTTCGCTGGCCTGGCGTTTCGACGACGGCCTCGCGCGCATGGCCGGCCTGCCGCTGGCGGTGGGCGTGGCCATAGCCGACGCACTGGCCGCGCTGGACGTGCCGGTGCAGCTCAAGTGGCCCAACGATATCGAACGCGATGGCGCCAAGCTGGCCGGCATCCTGATCGAAACGGCCAGCGCCGGCAGCGCGGTGTGGGCGGTGATCGGCGTCGGCATCAACCTCAGCCTGCCCGACCAGGTCGAGCAGCGCATCGGCCGCCCGGTCGCCAACGCCGCCTGGCTGGCGCAGATGGACCGCGACACCCTCATGGCCGCCCTGCTCGACAGCCTGTGGAACAGCCTGCGCGAATTCGAGCGCGATGGCTTCGACGCCTTCCGCGAACGCTGGAACACGCGCCACGCCTACCAGGGCAAGACCGTGACGATCCTCGATGGCGGCGCGCTGCTGCACCAGGGCGTGGCCTGCGGCGTCGACAGCGCCGGGCGCCTGCTGCTCGACACCGGCGGCGCGCGCGTGGCCGTGCTGGCCGGCGACGTCTCGCTGCGCGGCGTGGAGAACTAGCATGCTGCTGCTGATCGACGCCGGCAATACCCGCATCAAATGGGCCGTCGCACCGCAAGGCGCGCAGCCGGGCGAATGGAGCGCCAGCGGCGCGGCCGGGCACGCCGAACTCAATCACCTGCCGGCCCAGTGGCGCCCGTTCAAGATCGACCGCGCCATCGTCGCCAACGTCGCAGGTCCCAAGCTGCGCGACCAGCTGCAGCTGATGATTCCCTCCGCTTCGATCGACTGGTTCATGTCGCTGCCGCACCTGGACGGCATGCGTAACGCCTACCGCAATCCCGGCCAGCTGGGCTGCGACCGCTTCGCCGCCGCGCTGGGCGCGCGCACGCTCGAACCCGGACGCGCGCTGATCGTGGCCACCTGCGGCACCGCCACCACCATCGACGCGGTGAGCGCCGACGGCGTCTTCATCGGCGGGATGATCCTGCCGGGGCTGGGCCTGATGAGCGCCGCGCTGGCGAAGAACACCGCCCAGTTGCCGCAGATCGACAGTACCCGCCTGCTGCCGTTCGGCTTTGCCGACAACACCGCCGACGCGATCGCATCCGGCTGCATCGGCGCCCAGGCCGGCGCCATCGAGCGCGCCTGCCGCCTGCACGGCGACGCCTTGTGCGTGCTCTCGGGCGGCGCCGCGCACCTGATCGCGCCCAGCCTGGCGGTGCCGCACCGGCTGGTCGATAATATCGTCCTGATCGGGCTGCACTCGAGCGCAGCGCATCAGCCATCACAAGGGAACGACCCGTGCTGAAATTTATCTTCTGGGCTCTGCTGTCGGCCAACGTGCTGCTGCTGGCGTACGGCCAGGGCTTCCTGGGCAGCGTCAAGAGCGGCGAGCACGAGCCGGCGCGCCTGAAAAACCAGATCAATACGTCTCAACTGGTGCTGGTGTCGGCGGCGCAGGCGGCCAAGGCCGCGCCGCAGGACAGCGCCAAGCCGGAGGCGCCGGCCCCCGCGCCGGCACCGGCGCCGGTGCTGGCCTGTGTGGAAATCGCCAACGTGGCGCCGGCCGATGCGCGCCGTGTCGATGCACTGCTCGCGCCGCTGAAGCTGGGCGAGCGGCAGCAGCGCGAGACAGTGGCTGCGGCCGAAGTAACCAGCCATATCGTGTACATCCCTTCGCTGGGCAGCAAGGAAGCGGCCGACCGCAAAGCCGCCGAGCTGAAGAACCTGGGCGTGACGAACTACTTCATCATGAGCGACGGCACCACCATGAAGTGGGCGATTTCGCTGGGGGTGTTCAAGTCGGAAGCGGCCGCGCAGACCTTGCTGGCGGCGCTCAAGGCGCAAGGCGTCAATTCGGCACGCGTGGCCGGGCGGCCCAGCCAGGTCAGCAAGATCAGCTGGCGCCTGCGCGAGCTCGATCCGGAGACTCGCGCCAAGGTTGACGCGGTGCTCGACAAGCTGCCGCCGCATGATACGCGCAGCTGCAAGTCACAATAGGTGTCCATACGCCACACCGCACGCCCGTCGAACTTCCGGCTGACGCGATTTAGCCGGGGATGCGGGCGATAACCTTGATCTCGAAATCGAAACCCGCAAGCCACGTCACACCGGCCGCCGTCCAATTCGGATAAGGCGCTTTCGGGAAGATCTCGTTTTTTACGGTCATGATGGTTTCGAACTGATTTTCGGGATCGGTATGGAACGTCGTCACGTCGACGATATCGTCAAGCCCGCATCCACCTGCTTTCAACGTCTCCTCAAGATTGGCAAAGGCCAAGCGGACCTGAGCCTCGAAATCCGGCTCGGGCGAGCCATCGCTGCGACTGCCAACCTGGCCGGACACGAACAGGAGATCGCCTGAGCGAATGGCTGCGGAATAGGCATTTTGCGTATAAAGGTCCTGCCGGCCTGCAGGGAAAACTGCTTCACGTGCATTCATGATAATTGCTCCTTGTATTGAGGTGTCTCCACTTTAGACTACAATTTTGTTTGGATAATCCAAAGAAACTCCACAACACTGTTTGTGCAATCAAAACAATCTAAAGAGAGGCGCCACGTGGACAGGTTTGACGGCATGCGGGCATTTGTGCGAGTTGTCGAGGCAGGCAGTTTTACGAAGGCAGCCGAGACCTTGGGCATCAGCCGCACCACGGTGACCCAGCTTGTGCAGCAATTGGAGGTACACCTGCGCATTAAGCTCCTCAATCGGACGACGCGTAAAGTCAACGTTACGACCGATGGCGCCGTCTACTACGAGCGCGTGCTGCGCCTTCTGGCCGAACTGGACGATATCGAAAGCAACCTTCCCGGTTCCTCGCCGGCTCCACGCGGCCTGCTACGCGTGGATGTGCCGAGTCCGTTCGCCAACATCATTCTCGTACCCGCGCTGCCCGCATTTTATGCCCGCTTCCCCGATATCCAGCTCGACCTGGGCGCGAGCGACCGCAAGGTCGACCTGATCAGCGAGAACGTCGATTGCGTAGTACGTGGAGGCAAAGTAAAGGATGATGCGCTGGTGGCGCGCCACCTCGGCGACCTGGAGTTGGGCGTGTATGCCGCGCCATCCTATCTGGCGCAAACGGGCAGGCCCTCGCACCCGGACCAGTTACGCGATGCTCGCCACCGGATCGTCCGCTATCACTGGGAAAACGGCCTGCCGTATGCGATGCACACGGGTAGCGAGAGCGTGAAGATCGAGGGGCGTCGTGTGCTGACGATCGATGACGGGAATGCCTACTTGACCGCCGGGCTGGCAGGACTCGGCGTGCTGTGGCTGCCAAAATACATGGCCGGCGAACATGCTGCAAACGGCGCGCTGGTGCAGCTGTTCACCGACTGGCAGATCGATTCGATGCCGCTCTATCTCGCGTATCTGCCCAATCGTTACGTCAGCAAGCAGCTTCGCGCCTTCATCGACTGGATGGTTGAACTGATGGCAGCACATGTACGCCGCGTGTCGTAGACGGCAATTGCGGCGTTCGTCGGCGGCGCCAGGTCAGCGGCGAACGACGATCGGCTTAATCTTCAAATCCGCCGGCACCTCGGCCGCCGCCTGCGCGGCCAGCAGGCGGGTTTCGAACGGGCCGCTGAACACCCGGTGCAGCGCGCCGCCCTCCACCACTTCCACCGCGCCGATCGGCGCCCCGGAACGCAGCAGCTCGGCGCGCAGTTCGGCTGCCTTCTCGGACCGGTTGAAGGCGCCCAGCTGCAGATAGAAGCTGCCCGCCACCGCGACAGGGGCAACCGTTGGCGTCGTCGTCGACTCCGCAGCCGGCGCACTCTCGAGCGCGCGCGCCTGGCTCGGCTGCGGCAAATCAATCGCGAAGCCGCCCAGCACGGGGGCGTTTTCCGCAGGCGGCGCATTGCGCCGTGCCGCCGCCAGCGGCTCGGGCTGGTCCGGCAGCACCCGTTCGACCAGTACCTCGTGGCTGCCCTTGCCGAGCAGGCCAAGCTTGAGCGCGGCCGTGAACGACACGTCGATCACCCGGTCGGAATGGAAGGGCCCGCGGTCGTTGATACGCACTACCACCGACTTGCCACTCTCGACGCTGGTCACGCGCGCATACGAGGGAATCGGCAGGATGGGATGGGCCGCCGTCATCTTGTACATGTCGTAGATCTCGCCCGACGAGGTGCGCTGGCCGTGGAACTTCTTGCCGTACCAGCTGCCGACGCCGCGCTGCGAAAACGGCTCATCGTTAATAATCGGCGTGTAGGACTTGCCCAGCGCGGTATAGGGCCGATTGGCGTTGCGCGCATACGGCTCGGCCTTGACCACGGCATTGGGCACTTCCATCAGTTTAGGCGGCGGATTGTCGCCCGGCCCGTCGTCCTGGTAGTAGCCGCCCTTGCCGGAACCGGCGCGCGGCATCGGCGGCAGGCCGGTATCGATCTTCGGGTGGCGCGCGTCCTGTTCGCCCGGACCCGGCATCGGCGCCATCGGCGAATGCATGCTGCCGCAGGCCGTCAGCAGCGCCGCCAGCGCGGCCAGGCAGAGACGGCGCATCATGTCTGCACCAGCTTGCGATGGCGCTGGATGCTCATCAGGATGCCGCTCGCAATCCCCAGCGTCATCATGGCGGTGCCGCCATAGCTGATAAAGGGCAGCGGCACGCCGACCACCGGCAGGATGCCGCTGACCATGCCCATATTAATAAACGCAAAAGTAAAGAAGATCATCGTAATGGCGCCTGCCAGCAGGCGCGTAAAAAGGGACGGTGCATTCGCCGCGATCATCAGCCCGCGCCCGATCAGCAGCAGGTAGAGGAACAGCAGCACCAGGATGCCGACCAGGCCGAACTCCTCCGAAAACACCGAGAAAATGAAGTCGGTGGTGCGTTCGGGGATAAACTCCAGGTGCGCCTGGGTGCCCTTCAGGAAGCCCTTGCCCCACACCCCGCCCGAGCCGATCGCGATGGTCGACTGGATGATGTGGAAGCCCTTGCCCAGCGGGTCGGTGGTCGGGTCGATCAGGGTCATGATGCGCTCACGCTGGTAGTCGTGCATCAGCGACCAGGCGATCGGCAGGCTGCCGGCCGCGCCCAGCGCCAGCGCGATCAGCGCCTTCCACGACAGCCCGGCCAGGAAGATCACGTAGAAGCCCGAGGCCAGCACCAGCAGCGAGGTGCCGAGGTCGGGCTGCTTCTGAATCAGGCCCACAGGCACGGCCAGCAGCACCGCCGCCAGCACGAAGGAGTGCCAGCGCAGCATGCCCGAGCGCTGCTGGAAGTACCAGGCCAGCATCAGCGGCATGGCGATCTTCATGATCTCGGACGGCTGGATGTCGATCCCCACATGCAGCCAGCGGCGCGCGCCCTTCTTGATGGTCCCGAACAGGAACACCGCCACCAGCAGCGTCACGCCAACCGTGTAGATCGGCACGGCAAGTCGCATCAGCATCTGCGGCGGCGTGATCGCCGCGACCCACATGAACACGAAGGCCACCAGGATATTGCGGACCTGCCCTTCGACCCGGCCCGGGAAGTCGATGCCGGCCGAGTACAGCGTCACCAGGCTGGTGCACAGCAGCAGGAAGATCACCAGCGCCAGCGGGCCGTCGAACACCGTGAAGTAGGGGCGCAGGCGGCGCCACAGCGAACGTCTTTCGTTGATGCGCATGGCTCAGTCCTTGTTGCCCGGCGATTCACCGCCCGGCTTGTGCAGGTTCGGCCCGGCCTCTTCGGCCTTGAGCTCTTCCAGCGGCACCGGCTCGGCATCTTCCTTGGGCACCTTGGTGTCTTCCTTGCCCTTGGGGCGCTTGCCGAGCAGGTAGTAGTCGAGCGCCTTGCGCGCGATCGGGGCGGCGATGGCGGCGCCGAAGCCGGCGTTTTCGACCACCAGCGCCAGCGCGATGCGCGGCTTGTCGGCCGGGGCGAAGGCGATGAAGAGGGCATTGTCGCGCAGGCGTTCGGAAACCAGCTTGGCGTTGTACTTCTCGCCTCGCTTGAGGCCGACCACCTGGGCGGTACCGGTCTTGCCGGCCGCGATATAGCCGGCGTTGGCGAAGGCGATGCGGCCGGTGCCGGTAGGTTCGGTATTCACGCCTACCATGGCGCTCTTGATGACGTCGATGTTTTCGGGCTTGAGCGCAATGCGTCCGCTTTCCTTGGCCACTGTCGGCGTGCGTGCGTGCGTGATGCTGTTTTCCAGGATCTTGACCAGGTGCGGCTTCATGATAACGCCGTTGTTTGCCAGGATCGACACCGCATTCGCCAGCTGCAGGATGGTGTAGCTGTTGAAGCCCTGCCCGATGCTGATCGAGATGGTGTCGCCGCCGACCCACTTCTGCATCGCCCGGTTCTTCTTGAAGCGCTCGGCCTTCCATTCCTTCGACGGCAGCACACCCGATTTTTCGTGTTCCAGGTCGATCCCGGTCTTGGAACCGAAGCCGAACTGCTGCATGAAGTCGTGAATGGCGTCGATGCCCATCTCGTTGCCGAGCTGGTAGTAATAGGTGTCGCACGAGGCCACGATCGAATCGTGCAAGGTGACGTAGCCGTGGCCGCCGGGTTTGTCGTCGTTGAAGCGGTGCCCGCCGAGCATGAAGAAGCCGGGGTCGGACATGCCGTGATTGGCCGTGCGCTTGCCGGTTTCCAGCGCCGCCAGCGCCATGAAGGGCTTGAAGGTCGAGCCGGGCGGATAGGTGCCGGACAAGGGCCGGTTGACCATCGGCTTGTCGAGCGAGGTATTGAGCTCGTTCCAGCTCTGGCTGTCGATCCCGTCGACGAACAGGTTGGGATCGAAGCCGGGCCGCGACACATAAGCCAGCACGTCGCCGGTCTCCGGTTCGATCGCCACCAGGGCGCCGCGGAACTCGCCGAAGGCTTCCTCGATGATCTTCTGCAGCTCGATATCGATCGACAGGATCAGGTTGTTTCCCGGGGTCGCCTCGGTGCGCGACAGCGTGGCCACGGCGCGCCCGCCGGCGGTCTTGATCACCTTCTCGTAGCCGGTGATGCCGTGCAGCTGCGACTCGTAACTCTTCTCCAGGCCTTCCTTGCCGATGTGGGTAGTGCCGTTGTAGTTGTTGGCGTCGTCGCGCTCTTCGATCATGGCCGCTTCGTGCTGGTTGACCCGGCCGATGAAGCCGATCACGTGCGAGGCGGTCTCGCCCAGCGGATACTGGCGGAACAGGCGCGCCTGCACCTCGACGCCGGGAAAGCGGAAGCGCTGCGCCGAAAAGCGCGCCACTTCGTCGTCGGTCAGGCGGGTGCGCAGCGGCACGCTCTCGAAATTCTTCGACTCGGCCAGCAGGGTCTTGAAGCGCTTGCGGTCCTTCGCCTCGATCTGCACCAGCGTGGCCAGTTCGTCGATCACCGACTCGAGGCTGTTCTGCAGCTTGGACGGATTGATTTCCAGCGTATAGGCCGAGTAGTTGCGCGCCAGGATCACGCCCTTGCGGTCGACGATCAGCCCGCGCGTAGGCACGATCGGGACAATGGCGATACGGTTGTCCTCGGCGAGGGCGGCATAGTCCTCGTGCTTGACCACCTGCAGCCAGAGGAAGCGCGCCACCAGCGCGCCGAAGCACAGGACCACGAACGCCACCACCACGGTGAGGCGCATCCTGAACAGGTGGATTTCGCGGTCGCTGTCTTTAAGTTCGGTCATTG
>CAMLHI010000015.1 GCA_946479705.1 uncultured Oxalobacteraceae bacterium | reverse complement strand
GCGCCAGGTCGGCATGCTCGGGGTTGGGCAGGGGCGCGCCCCAGAACGCCACCAGGCCGTCGCCGGTGTACTTGTCGAGCGTGCCATGCTTGTCCAGCACCGGGCGGGTCAGGCAGTCGAGGAAGTCGGTGGTCAGGCGCGCCGCCTCTTCCACCGGCAAGGCTTCGACCTGGGTCGTATAGCCTTCCATGTCGGCGATCAGGGTGGTGACCTGCAGCTGGCGCGGCGCCAGCGGGTCGTCCAGGTCGCTGCGCAGCAGTTCGTCCACCACTGCCGTGGCCACGTACTGGCGCAGGGTGCCGAGCAGCTTGCGCGATTTTTGCTGGGTCAGTTGCCAGTGGAACGGCACCGCCACGGCCAGCAGGAACAGATTGGCCAGCAAGGGGCCGCCCGGGGAAAAGCCGGGATCGTGCGGATGGATGGCGTAGGCCAGCAGCAGCCACGCCAGGCTGGCGCTGCCGAGCAGCAACACATTCGACACCGCCGACAGGCGCGGGAAGGTATAGGCCGCCAGCAGCACCGCGCCGATGCTGAACAGGATCGCCAGCAGGCGGCCCGGCCAGGGCGCCGGCGCGCTGCCGGCTTTCCGGTCGAGCAGATTGGACAGCATGGCCGCGTGCACCAGCAGGCCGGCGGTGGACGCGCCCATCGGGCTGGCCACGCGGTCGCCAATGCTCAGCGAGGACGAACCGACCAGCACCAGGCGTCCGGCGATCAGTTCCGGCGGCACCTGGCCGGCCAGCACCTCGCCCGCCTTGGCCACGGCGTAGGCGTCCCAGGCGCGCGCGAAGGGCACCCGCTGCAGCAGTTCGGCATGGGGCGGCAGGCCGCCGCCGCAGCACTGCATCAGGGCCATCGTCAGGCTGGGATAGCGCTTGCCGTCGAACCAGGTCAGTGCGGGAATGCGGCGCAGCACGCCGTCGGCATCGGGCTGCACGCCGATATTGCCGGCCTGGGCGGCGCCGGCCAGGCCGGCATGGTTGGCCAGGTAGCCGCTGGCCACCGCCATGCCCGGCAGGGCGGGGCCGGGCGTGCCGCCGATCAGGGCGCCGCTGCGCAGCGCGGCGCCGTCGCCGTTGTAATCGAACAGCTGGGCCAGCACCACCGGGCCGTGCGCGGCCAGCATGGCCAGGCGCTGGTCGCCCTCGGCGTCGCCCGGCTTGAACATGACGATGTCGAGCGCCACTCCGCGCGCATCCTGCTGCAGCAGCTTTTCCACCAGTTCGGCCACGCGCGCGCGGCGCCATGGCCAGGGCAGCTGGGCCAGGGTGGTTTCATCGATGTCGACCACCAGCACGCGCTGCTCGGGCAGGGGACTGGCCTGCAGATTGATGAAGCGGTCGCGCAGCCATTCGTCGGCCAGGTGCGGCCAGCGGCGCGCGCCGTCGCTCTGCAGCCACAGCGTCAGCAGGACGGCGGCCACGGAAATGCCGATCCGGACGAGTTTGGCAGTAGCTGGCAGGGTGCGGGGAAGAACGGGTAATTTCATCGATGTTGTCAACCAGGCCTGACGGCGGCCGGTCGGGCGCGACCCTTACGGAGAACAGTCGCCCAGTATAACTGTTTGTTTCTCCCAGTTCTATGAAGAATGTTGCTGTGGATATCCACGCACACATTTACAAATGGAGACACATGGTGACTGTCCTGCTGAAAGATTCAGCAGTACAATGTGACGGTCATCACAGCCCCGCTCGCTTCCCAGGACCACAATGGGAGCAAGGAGAATTCCATTATGCAACGTCTAATTTTGTCACTCAGCCTGCTGTTCTGCGGCGCTTCCGCCCTGGCGGCGGAAGCCGGACGGGTCGTATTCGTCGCCGGACAGGCCCAGGTCGCCGCCAAGGCGGCCGTGCTTGACGAGGCGGTGCAGGAGGGCGACGAGCTCGTCACCGGCGCCGACGGCTATATCTATATGAAGACGGTCGACAACGGCTTTCTGATCCTGCGCCCGAACAGCAAGGCGCGGGTGAGCGCCTACCACGTCGACACGGCCAATCCGGCCAATACCCGGGTCAAGCTGGAACTGCTCAACGGGGTGGCGCGCAGCATTTCCGGCACGGCTGTCAAGCAGGCCCGCCAGAATTTCCGCTTCAATACGCCGGTGGCGGCCATTGGGGTGCGCGGCACCGATTTCATCGTCTACACCAACCAGCAAAGCTCGTGGGTGTCGGTGGTGTCGGGCGGCGTGGTCATGAGCGGCTTTGCCGGCGCCTGCGGTCCGGAAGGCGGCGGCCCCTGCGAAGGCGCGGCCAGCCGCGAACTGTTCGCCGGCCGTCCCGATTCCATGCTCCAGATCCAGCGCGGCCAGCAAGTGCCGCAACTGTTGAACAATGCGACCATTGCTCCCGAACTCAATGCCCCGGCGCGCAGCGACGAGCCGGTGGGCAAGGTGGCGTCGGCGACCGCGCGCGGTTCGGCGGCGCTGACCGATATCAGCCTGGATCCGGCCAAGAATCCGATTCCGCTGGCGCTCAGGGAGCCGGTCAAGACGCCCGATCCCGACGTCCCGCCGCTCCCGCCGCCAGTGGTGGCGCCGCCTGTTGTGGAACCGGTGCCGGTGCCGGTTCCGGTTCCGGTGCCGGTGCCGGTGGTGAACGGTCCGCCGGAAGTCATCTGGGGCCGTTGGGAAAGCGTGGCCGGCGCCGCGCCGGATGCCGACGTGCTCGCCAAGATGAATAACAGCGCGTATCGCCAGCCTGTTACGGTCGGTTCTTATGTGCTCAGCCGGCCGGTCAATGCCAGCTTCGTCATGCCCAACGAGGGAACGGCGGCATTCAAGCTGATCGACAGCGAAGCGAGCATGCGCTTAGCCGGTGGGGAGGCGGTCAAGGCTGATATCAGCAATGGCCGTTTGAGCGTGGACTTTGGGGCGCGCACCTTCGCCACCAGTCTGGCGGTGTCGAGCGCGCTGGGCAATGTGAATGTCAGCGCCAATGGCGCGCTGACCAAAAACGGCATGCTGGAAGGCGCTTTAATGGCGCCGGCCACGGTGCGCGGTTATCTCGGCGGTGCATTGGCCGAGGAAGCGGTGTATGGATTTAAAACCAACGACAATCTACTGCTGAGCGCGCAGGGAATCACGCGCTGGTCGCGCTGATCGCTTATCTCCCGGCCGCATTCGCGGCCATGCAAAAAACCGCCCGCGTTGGCGGTTTTTTGTTATTTGCTTATTTAATTAATATCGCCGAAATAATCGCGATTTTTTTGCAAGCGTGATGAGATTGCATAAGCTTGCCGCATCCAGTATATAATCCTGCGCAAATTTGCCATTCTTGCCGACCTTTCAATAATGCATGGAAATTGCTCGGTGGCGAAAAAACGGCAGGTTTGTGCCCATGTTTGAAGGAGGTCATATTGGCCCACCTTCAAATAACTGTTAAAAAAGTCGGCGAAACGCCACAAAAGCTTTGGTATTGTGATGGCCGTCACATTTTTGGCGTGGGGCTATGGCAATATACATCCAGTTCTGCAGAAAGCCGTGAGCGCAAAGTGACTGACGGCGACTTTGTGGGAAATTCGAAATTTTGTAATGTTCTTTTCTTAAGGAAAAATCATGGCTGCAGCAGATTACTATGTCGTCACCCAACAGCTTTACATCTCGTACTTCGGCCGTCCAGCCGACCCGCGCGGCCTGGAGGCATTCGCACAGGCACTGAGCGACGCAGGTGCCCCGACCGGCGTCGTTGAACTGAGCGCAGCATACAAGACCAACGCGGCCATCAAAGGCCTGGTCGATGGCTTCGGCGCCAGCACCGAGTCGGCCAAGCTGTACGCTTCGGGTGACGTCGACACCTTCGTGAACTCGGTTTTCCTGAACGTGCTCGGCCGTCCAGCCAAGTTCGCAGGTCTGAACTACTGGAATGCGGAAATCACCTCGGGCCGCGTGACCAAGGCTGAAGCCGCCATGAAAATCATGGCTGGCGCCTTCGCCAACACCACCGACCCAACCCAGGCTGCAATCGACCAAGCCGTCATCAACGCCAAAGTTGCCGTAGCTTCCAACTTCACCCATGCCATCGACAGCGCTGAAACGCTGATGGCTTACAAGGGCGCCACCGCCGCCGGCACCGCGCGCACCATGCTGCAAAGCGTGAGCGACCTGACCAACGTCAGCGCATTCAACGCAACGATCGCCTCGACCCTGGTAGACCTGGTCGCCGCGGCAGTTCCGACCACCACCACCGCACTGACCGTTGGCGTCGATACGCTGACCGGCGGCATCAGCAATGACGTGTTCAACGCCAACGCCCAGACCCTGTCGGCACTCGACACCATCAATGGCGGCAACGGTATCGACACCCTGAACATTTCTGGTGTGAACGTTGCCGGTACTGCAACTGCCATCGACCTGACCCTGCCATCGTCGGTCACCAACGTTGAAAAGCTGATCATCACCGCAACTGCAATGCCCCAAGGTCTGGCTTTGGGCGCTGCTAACCTGAGCGGCTTCACCGGCCTGCAATCGGCAAACATCAACCTGGGCGCGATCACCGCTGCCAACACCATCACCGCCGGCGCCGCCGACGTGACCCTCACCACCTCTGGCGGCGCTGCCTTGACCGTCAATGGCGGCAAGGCTGTGACGATCAGGACCGGCACTGTCGCTGCGGATGACATCCACGTGGTTGGCGGCGACGCTGCGACCTCGGTGACGATCACCGGCGGCCACGCAATCGACATCAGCGATGCCGGCGGCGAAGCCGACACCATCGCTACCGTGTCGCTGAGCGGTTTCACTGCCGCTTCGACCGTCAACTCGGACGCCCTGAAGACCGTTACCGTTGCGAATACCGCCGCAACCCTGGGCGTAACTGCTAAAGCGCTGACCACCCTGAACGTCACCAAGATCAGCTCGGTCGTTACCGTTAGCGGTTCTGATGCTGGCACCCGCGTTCTGACCATCAACGCCAATGGCGCGACGGCTGGCGCAGGCGTGACCGATGATGCTGCTACCGGCGTTGCCCTGGCAGTGACCGGCGCTGCAACTGACCTGAGTCTGCACACCGACGCCGCCACCAGCCTGACCATCACCGGCGACAAGGCACTGACCCTGGCCCGTAACCTCGACAGCACGCTGGACACGATCAACGCATCGGGCCTGAATGCTAACCTGACCGTTTCCTCGATCATTCAGGCTGGCCAGGCTTACACCGGCGCAAGCGGCGTGGACACCATCACCGTTGAAGCAAACAATGCCAAGGCGATCAACACCGGTGCCGGCGACGACGTCGTGACCGTATCCGGAGCCATTGGCAACGGCGGCTCGATCGACGGTGGTGCAGGCATGAACACCTTGGTCATGACTGCAGTTCAAGCTGCAGCGCGGACCACGGACGACGTCTTCTCGAAAGCGATTTCCAACTTCCAGAAACTGTCGATCGACGCTGTAGGTACCGGCATCGCCACGATCAACCTGGCTAATCTGGACAACATCAGCTACATCAAGTCGGCTGGCGCTGGCGCGGTTGCTGCTGCAACTCCAGAAGTTCAAACGATTGCCCTGAATGCTGTTCCAGCAGCCGTGTCTGAAGTACAGACGATCACCGTCAGCGGCACTGCAACCGGCGCCGGCAGCATTATTGTTGGTAACGTCGTGATCAACCTGGCTGGTACCGAAACCGCCACGCAAATCGCTTCAGCGATCGTCCTCGCCGAAGCCGCTATCAAGGCTCAGAATAACACCATCGCTTCCGTAACGTCTTCCGCTGGCGTTGTGACGGTTACCTACAACGGCGTTGCTGGCGACGTCGCTAACATCCAGACCAATGCAAACACCGCCGCAACCGGCGTAGCGACCCTGGCCGTGGGGACAACCACGATAGGCGACACCAATTCGGGTAATATCACCTTCGCAGGCGTGAGCGTCGGAGTGACCGGTGGTCAGAGCGCAGGAAGCGTCGCGACCGCGATCGCTGCCCAATCGGCTGCCATCATTGCTGCCAATCCGACCATCGCATCGGTCTCGGCATCGGGCAATAACGTTGTTGTCACCTACACCGGCGCAGCTGGCGATGTTGCCACCTTCCCGGCGCTTACCGATCCTGCTGCTACCGGTTTCAGCTTCGCTTCGAGCACCGAGACGACCAAAGGTATTCCGGCGCCAACGGGTGGTTTCGCTCTGACCAACGCCGCCGCGAATTCGACCCTGGAACTGAACGGTGCCGTCCAAACGGGCTCGAGCATTTCCCTGGCCGATGCTGGCGGTAATGCCGACAAGCTGAACCTGGTGTTTTCGGCTGCCGCTGGTTTCAGCAACACTGCCGCCATCACCGCGGCTGGCGTTGAAACCATCGCTATCACCACCGCCGACACCGACACTGGCGCTCTGTCCAGCTTCGTTGCGCCAATCATTGCGACCGCGGTCAAAACCGTGACCGTCGCCGGTAACGTCGGTATCGACTTGACCGGCCTGACCGCTACTACGCTGACCTCGTTCGATGCCAGCGGCGTAACCGGCAGCGGCGCAGCAGGCGCAGTGACCCTGACCACCGGCGCACTGGCTGCCGAGGCAACCATCAGCACCGGCGCAGGCGACGACATGATCACCGCCACGTTGGCAACGAAGGCCGTCACCATCAACACCGGTGCCGGCAATGACACCGTCACCGTGGCCAACGATCAAGCTAACGTGGTTACCACCGGCGCTGGCAATGACATCGTCACTATGAACAACGGCAACAACACCGTCACCGCGGGCGATGGCAACGACACAGTCACTCTGGGCAGCGGCAACAACACCGTCTCCCTGGGCGATGGCAACGACATCGTGACCGTCACCACCGGCAACAACACCATCGACGGCGGTGCCGGTAACGACACCATCACCGTCACGACCGGTTCGAACACGATCATGGCCGGCGCAGGCGACGACGTCATTCACCTGGGTCTGTCGGCTGGCTTGAACAAGATCGACCTCGGTGCTGGCAACGACAAGGTAGTGTTCGATGCGGCTCCGAAGGCAGCTGGCTTCTACGCTGCGATCAGCAGCATCGGTGGTGGCGACATGCTGGACTTCTCGGCAATTTCGGCTAACGACGCGGGGATCACCGGCACCGCCAAGCTGGGTGCCAAGCTGACCCTGGGTGCGGCAAGCAGCTTTGCTAACTACCTCGATGCGGCGACCGCTGGCAACACCGGCGCTGCCACTTCGGTCATCAAGTGGTTCCAGTTCACCGATGGCAACACCTACATCGTGGTTGATCACAGCAACGGCATGACCTTCCAGGACGGCGTTGACACCGTGGTGCAACTGGTTGGTACGGTCGACCTGTCGAACGCAACCACCACCAGCACCCACCTCATCACGCTGGCGTAATTAGCCATGAGGGCGCGCGGCTGTTAGCGCGCCCCTCAAGGCGACAGTATCTTGTCACCCGAAAGCCAGGCCGCGAGGCCTGGCTTTTTTCATCCCGCTTACCGAACTCATCCAGTAGTGCCGCTGTCCTTCCCGCGCGACCTCGAATTTGCGTGAGATCACCGATTCAGTCGCCGACAGGCGCCAGGCATGCGGCAGACAGCATGGCTTGCGCGCAGCGAAATCGTACGACCACAGCCGTCGCGAACGCGTATATTTATCCCCCATAGTTACCGGAAGCGTGCGCCAGCCGCATTTTTTTGTGATCCGCATCACATTTTTTGCCATTTCTGAGCGATAATCTAGCCTCCTGGAATGAAACCATTGCCGGCGCGGCAGCCGACCTGCCTGACTTCTGCACAACTTGCAAAAATTAATGAAAACCAACCTTACCAAGCCACGCAATGAAATCGATCAGGTGCTGCTGACGTTCAAGCGCACCTTTTTTACCGTGGGGACGTTCAGTGCCGTGTCGAATTTGCTGATGCTGGTGCCGTCGATCTACATGCTGCAGGTGTACGACCGTGTGCTCGCCAGCCGCAATGAGATCACCCTGCTGATGCTGACCCTGATGATGCTCGGCGCCTACCTGCTCATGTCCGGCCTTGAACTGATCCGCAGCTTCGTGCTGGTGCGGGTCGGCGCGCGTTTCGACATGGAGCTCAATCAGCGCGTCTATACCGCGGCGTTCGAACAGAACCTCAAGCGGGCGGGCGGCAATGCCGGCCAGGCGCTGAGCGACCTGACCAATCTGCGCCAGTTCCTCACGGGTAACGCGTTGTTTGCCTTCTTCGACGCGCCCTGGTTCCCGGTCTACCTGATCGTGATCTTTTTCTTCGAACCCAGTCTCGGCCTGTTTGCACTCGGCGGCACGATCGTTCTGGTGATCCTGGCGTATGTGAATGAAAACGTGTCGAAAAAGCCGCTGGGCGAAGCCAGCACCATGTCCATCATGGCCGGCACCCTGGCGACGAACAATTTGCGCAATGCCGAGGTCATCGAGTCGATGGGCATGCTGCCCAGCCTCATGGGCCGTTGGTTCAAGCTGCACGGGCAGTTTCTGAAACTGCAGGCGGAGGCCAGCGAGAAAGCCGGCATCGTCGGCGCCGTCACCAAGTTCGTTCAGGTGTCCTTGCAATCGCTGGTGCTCGGATTCGGCGCCTTGCTGGCGATCGAAGGCAAGATTTCCCCGGGCATGATGATTGCCGCGTCGATCCTGGTCGGCCGCGCCCTGGCGCCGGTGCAGCAAGTGATCGGCGTCTGGAAGTCGTTCAGCAATACGCGCAGCGCCTATGACCGCCTCGACAAGCTGCTCAGCGACAATCCGCGGCGCCAGGTGGGCATGGCCCTGCCCGCGCCGACCGGCCGCCTGTCGGTGGAAGAAGTCAGCGCCGCGCCACCTGGCGTTGCCGCCCCTGTCATTCGCAACCTGAGTTTCGCCATCGCGCCCGGCGATGCCGTCGGCATCATCGGTCCCAGCGGCGCGGGCAAGTCGACCCTGGCCCGCCTGCTGGTGGGCGTGTGGCCATCGCAGGTCGGCAAGGTGCGCCTGGACGGCGCCGACATCTATCACTGGAACAAGGCCGAACTGGGTCCGCACATTGGCTATCTCCCCCAGGACATCGAACTGTTCGCCGGCACGGTGAGCGAAAACATCGCCCGCTTCGGGGACATCGACGCGGAAAAGGTCGTGCTGGCTGCAAAGCGGGCAGGGGTGCACGACATGATTCTGCACATGCCCAGCGGCTACGACACCAGGCTGGGCGACGGTGGCGCCGGCTTGTCCGGCGGCCAGAAGCAGCGTCTGGGTCTGGCGCGCGCCATGTATGGCGATCCGGCCGTGCTGGTGCTCGACGAGCCGAATTCGAACCTGGACGATGTGGGCGAGCAGGCGCTTACGCAAGCCGTGCTGGAGTTGCGCAAACGCGGCAAGACGATCGTGCTGATCACTCACCGCACCAGCATTCTGGGTGTGACCAACAAGCTTCTCCTGCTGCGCGACGGTAGCGCGGCCATGTACGGTCCCACCAACGAAGTGTTTGCAGCGCTGCAGCAAGCCAATCAGCAGCAGGTGGTGGCGCAACAACAGGCGCAGGCACAACAACAGGCACAAGCACAACAACAGGCCCAGGCTCAAGCGCAAGCCCAGGGCCAGCCGCAGGCACCCGCGCAGCCAGTCGCAGGCACGCAGGTTGAACAGGAATGAATATGAACATTGTTAAAGCAAGGGAGCAAGCCACCGAGGTGATTGCTCACGATGTCGCACCGCTGACCGTCGATACCGATGCGAGCCGTTATAGCCGGCTGGGCTGGCTGGTCGTCATTCTCGGCATGGGGGGATTTTTGCTATGGGCGCTGTTCGCCCCACTCGACAAGGGTGTGCCCATGTCCGGTACGGTCGCCAAGGAAATGAACCGTCAGAGCGTGCAATACCAGCCTGGCGGCGTGGTGCAAGATATCTTGGTCAAGGATGGCGACCAGGTCAAGGCGGGACAGGTGCTGGTGCGTATGAACAACGTCCAGGTCAAAGCACAGGCCGACATGTCGCGCGGCCAGTACTACACTGCCCGCGCCATGGAAGCGCGCCTGCTGGCCGAACGCGACGGTGCGAAAGCGCCATCCTTTTCCGCGGAACTGCTCAAAAACAAGAGCGATCCGCATGTGGCCGAGGCGATGGAACTGCAGCGCCAGTTATTCACGTCGCGCCAATCGTCCTTGCAGAACGAACTGGCCGGCATGGAGCAGAGTATCGCCGGCTTGAAGCTGCAGGCGCGTGGCGTGGAAGAGTCGCGCGACAGCAAGAAGGAACAGCTCAAGTTCCTCAAGGAGCAGCTCGACAATACGCGTGAACTGGCCAAGGAAGGCTATGTGGCGCGCAGCCGCCTGCTCGAACTGGAGCGGACCTATGCGCAGATCAACGGCTCGATTTCCGAAGATACCGGCAACCTGGGACGCACGCGCCAGCAAGTGCTGGAGATTAGCCTGCGCGGCATGCAGCGGCGCCAGGATTACCAGAAGGAAGTGCGCTCGCAACTGTCCGATGTCCAGCGCGAAGCCGAGGCGCTATCCCATCGCCTGACCGCGCAGGATTTCGACGTGGCCAGCGTGGACGTCAAGTCGCCCGTCAACGGCGTTGTGGTCGGCTTGGCGGTCTATACCCGCGGCGGCGTGGTGCCGGCCGGCTTTCGCCTGATGGACGTGGTGCCAGCGGACGATCCTTTGATCGTCGAAGGACAATTGCCGGTCAACCTGATCGACAGGGTGCACCCCGGTCTGCCGGTTGAGCTGATTTTTTCGGCATTCAACACCAACAGCACGCCCCATATCCCTGGCGTGCTGACCCAGGTCTCGGCCGACCGCACGGTCGACGAACGCACCGGCTTTGCCTATTACAAGGTGCGCGCACGGGTGAGCGCGGAGGGAGCCAAGATGATGGCGAATAAGAAAATGGTCGCGCAGTCCGGCATGCCGGTGGAACTGTTCGTCAAGACCGGTGAACGCACCATGATGAGCTACCTGCTCAAGCCGATTTTCGATCGTGCAAAAACGTCGATGAGCGAGGAGTAATGGCTACGATCACCATTCGCCGGCTCGCCTGGAAGCTGATACCCGCACTGCTGCTGGCCGCATACGGCAGCGGGGCGGGCGCCGTCACCTTTCAGGAGGCGCTCGATGCGGCCCGCCGCAACGACCCCACTTACCGCATGGGGTACTTCGACAACGAAATGGGCAAGGAAAGCGCGACGCTCGGCCGGGCGGCGCTGCTGCCCAGCCTGGGCATCAACTACAGCGCAAACCGCAACCGTTCCGACCTGACCACGGCGCTCAGCACCGGGAAGGATGTCGTCACCCATCCCGAGTACATCAGTCGCTCGGCCGCGCTGCAGCTGCGCCAGCCGCTCCTGAATCTGGAAGCGGTGGCCCGCTATCGCCAGGGCAAGCTGCAGACCGAACAGAGCGAAGCCGTGTTCGGCACGCGCGGTGGCGAGATGGTGCTGCGCGTCGCCGGCGCGTATCTCGAGGCCCTGCTGGCAGAGGACACGCTCGGCCTGGTCAAGGTGCAGCGCGACACCTATGCCGAACAATCCAAGGTCAACGCCCATCTGTTCGAAAAAGGCGAGGGAACCCGTACCGATATGCTGGAAACGGCCGCGCGCCTGGATCAGGCCGAAGCATCCGTGCTGGAGGCCCAGGACACGCTGACTGTGAACCGCAACACGCTCGAAGCGCTGATCGGCATGGACCCTGGCCATTTGCAATCCTTGGCGACGCCCTTTCGTCCACCGGCTCTGCTACCGGGCAGCTACGAAGAGTGGCGCGCTATCGCCCTGAGCAATAACAATGAACTCAAGGCGGCGCAACTGGCGGTGGAAGTCGCGCGTCTGGAAATCCAGAAGGCGCAGGCGGGCCACGCGCCCCGGATCGATCTGGTGGCCGCTTACAGCAAAAACAACGCCGAAACCATCAATACCTACAACCAGGCGACCCTGAACCGTTCCGTGGGCGTGCAACTGAATGTGCCGCTTTATTCGGGCGGGCAGGTCAGCGCAGTCACCCGCCAGGCTGTGGCCGGTCACGAGCGCGCGAAGGCCGAGCTGGACGCGCGCACCGACAAGGTATTGCAGGAATTGCGCAGGGCGCACAGTACCGCCGTGAGCAGCACGGCGCGGCTTGCCGCGCTTGAAAAAGCGGTGGCTTCCGGCCAGCTGCTGATTAAGGCAACGGAGCAAAGCATCAAGGGTGGCGTGCGCATCAATCTCGATCTGCTGACCGCCCAGCAGCAGCTGAGTACCGTACAGCGCGATCTTGCCCAGGCCCGCTACAATTATTTGATGGCGCTGTTGCGCCTGCGCGCCGCCGCCGGCAACCTCGGCGATGGTGCGGTGCAGGACATCAGTAGCCTGTTCCGCTAGACGTCTAGGGCGATTCCAGCAGCGGTTGCAAGCCGCGCCGGATCGCCTTGTGAATGGCCGCGCCGTCGTGATACAGGATCAGCAGATCGGTATCGCCCGGCGCGCGCAGCAATACCTCGCGCACCCTGGCCGCCTCGGCCGCATCCAGGCGCGGCAGATCGTTGCCCGCCACCTGTTCCACCTCTGCGTAGTAGCGCGCATACCAGCCTGAAATCTTCGCGCCGAACGAATCCGACAGGATCAGCAGGCGGCGCCGGATGGGCGCGGCCGGATTGCGCATGCGCGATACATCCTTGAGCTTGTCGGCCGCGCTGGCGCCGAATTCCGGAAAGCAGGCCGTACCGTAACAGGCGGCGATGCCGGCCGCGGCCAGATCCGGAGTCGTCACCGGCCCGCTCAAGCGGATCCCGTTGAACAGGTGGCTGATATCGGAAATGCTCTCGTCGGTACGGCTTGGCAGGGGCGGCGCCGGCGGCGGCGCGCTGCCGTACAGGCCCGGCATGCTCAGCTCGACCACCTGGGCCAGGCCGGTTCCCGACCAGTGAAACCAGTGGCGCGGATACAGGGCGTTGTTGCCGCGCCAGGCGCGCATTTCGCGCAGCGGGTAGCGCACCCGGGCGCGGGTGGCGCCGTCCAGCAGGGGCGAATCGAGCACGTCCGCCACCGGAGTGCGTTCGCCCGCGCAGCGCCGCGTCAGCCACACCGGCAAGTCCTGGAATTCGACCACTGGCGCCGATGGCACGATCAGCATATAGGGCGCGAAGCCGCGCGCGCGCAGGGTGCCGAACAGCCTGTCGATAAAGCCTGCCGCCACCGCCACGCCGTCGTAGACCGGCCCGGGTCCGCACACATTGGTGATGGCCGCGTAGGGCGCATCCTTGGTATTGTGCGCGGCCATGTACAGGCGGCCGTGGCGTCCCGCGATGACCTGAACGGTGGGAAATTCACGCAGAAAGCGATAGCGCAGGCGCGTGTTCAGCGCGATCAGCTCGGCGCGCCAGCCGAAGTGGTCGTCGATCCAGGCGTCCAGAAGCCGGGGATAGCCCATCAGGCCGGCCTGGCTGAACTCCGGCACCGGGGCCAGGACGCGGTTTTCCGCGATGCCTGCGGTCCCGGCCAGCAATGCCGGGGCGCCGAACCCGGCCACCACCAGCAGGTGGATGGCATGCGAGCGCAGCCAGGACAGGGTGGTCTTCATCAGAAGCGGAAGTAAATGAAAGGATTGTAGGTGCCGCTCGCCAGGCTGGCGGCCGACAGCAGCATCAGGGCGGCGGCGGCGCCCGTGCGCAGGGCCGTCGCCAGGATACCGGCCGGCACCGATGGCAGGCGGCGCGGCAGGGCCAGCAGCAGGCCGGCCACCAGCGCCAGCGCGGCCGACGCCGACAGGTCCAGCTGCCACGGGTGGGCGTAGGGCGCGGCGTGCTGCAGCCCGGCCATGGCGCGCAGGTAGGCCAGCGCGTGCGGCACGCTGTCGGCCCGGAACCACACCCAGCCGGTCAGCACCACCAGCAAGGTGTAAGCCTGGGCCAGCGGTCCGGGCAAGGCGTCCAGCAGGCGGCGCAGGCCAAGCCGTTCGGCGATCAGGAAGGCCCCGTGCCACAGGCCCCACAGCACGAAGGTCCAGGCGGCGCCATGCCACAGCCCGCACAGGAAAAACACCAGGGCCAGATTCACATAGGTGCGCGCCGGCGAGACGCGGTTGCCGCCCAGCGGCACGTAGACATAGTCGCGGAACCAGCTCGACAGGCTCATATGCCAGCGGCGCCAGAAGTCGCTCAGCGAACGGGCCGCATACGGGCGGTCGAAATTGGGCGGGTAAGTAAAGCCGATCATGTGGCCGATGCCGATCGCCATATTGCTGTAGCCGCTGAAATCGTACAGGATCTGCACCGCATAGCAGGCAATGCCGATCCATGCCGCACCCGCGCCCAGTTGCGCCGGATCGGCCGCGAACAGGCGGTCCGCCCCCAGCGCCACGCTATTGGCGATCAAGACCTTTTGCGCCAGGCCGATGATGAACTGGTACAAGCCGCGCAGCACCCGCGCATTGCCGATTTCGCGCTGGCCGATGTCGGCGGCAATCTGGCTGTAGCGCACGATCGGCCCGGCGATCAATTGCGGGAACATGGCCTTGTACATGGCGAACGTGACAAAGCTCGATTGGGCGGCGATGGTGCCGCGGTACACATCGACCAGGTAGGAAATGCCCTGGAAGGTAAAGAACGAGATCCCCAGCGGCAGCACGATGTGCGGCATCGGCAAGCCCGCGCCCAGCTGGTTGAGCGAGGCCACCGCGAAGCCGGCGTATTTGAAATACAGCAGCAGGGCGAGGTTGCCGGCCACCCCGGCCCACAGCCAGTGCAGACGATGGCGCGTGGCCCGGAAGATCAGGCGGCCGGCACTGTAGTTGAGCAGCGCCGAGGCCAGCAGCAGCGGCACGAAGCGCGGCTCGCCCCAGGCGTAAAACACCAGGCTGGCAAGGAGCAGCACGGCGTTCTTCCACGGCAGCAGGTAATACAGGCCGAGAAAAGCGGGAAAGAAGAAATACAGGAAGGTGGCCGAACTAAATACCATCGTCCACCCTGGGCTTAATCAGCGGTCTTGGCGCAGTGCGGGCACGATTCGCCGTACACGTACTGGGGCGAGAGCTGTTCGCGCGGGGTGACCACGGCGCGGCAGGCGAAGCACTGCACCGTCACGCTCGGTTCAAGCTGGGGATTGAGCGCGGTGCGGTAATCGAACACGAAACAGTCGCCCGTGTAGTGGGCGCCGCCGACCTCTTCGAAATACTTGAGGATGCCGCCATCGAGCTGGTACACGCTGTCGTAGCCGATATTCCTCATGTAGATGGCGGCTTTTTCGCAGCGGATGCCGCCGGTGCAGAAAGTGACCACGGTCTTGTTCTTCAACTCATCCTTGTGCGCCGCCGCCACCTCGGGAAACTCGCTGAATTTCTCGATGCGGTAGTCGAGCGTGTTGGTGAAGGTGCCCACATCGACCTCGAAGGCGTTGCGGGTTTCCATCATCACGACCGGCTTGCCCTCGTCGTCATGGCCCTGGTCGAGCCAGCGCTTGAGCGTGGCAGCGGCCACCGCCGGGGCGCGGCCTTTTTCCGGCTGGATCACCGGCATGCGCATGGTGATGATTTCCTTCTTGATCTTCACCAGCATGCGCTTGTGCGACTGCTCTTCCGAATAGCTTTCCTTGACCTCGATATCGGCCAGGCGCGCATCGCTGCGCAGCCACGCCAGATAAAGGTCGATCCGCGGGCGCGGCCCGGACAGAAACATATTGATGCCTTCCGGCGTGAGCAGGATGGTGCCCTTGAGTCCCAGCTCGGCGCACAGCGCCTGGTATTGCGGGCGCATTTCCTCGAGATTGTCGAGCGTGACGAATTTGTAGGCGGCAATGTTGACGTGCTGGCCAAGGCTGGCATGGGCGGCGCTGGCCGCGGCGTGATCGGTGGTGGCTTGCATGGGAAACGCTAAGGCGAAGGAGGACAAGGGGCTATTATAAACGGCAGCCCGGCAGGGCGATCAGAACTCCTGCCGTTCGAATTGGCGCGACGGCGGCGTGGCGGCGCGGCCGAACAGCCGGCCCAGCAGCGAGGGCGCCGGGACCGCGAAGCCTTGCGGCAGCACCATCAGGTCCAGCACCAGTCCTTCGTCGCTCAGTTCGATCGCGTGGCGCGGCGCCCAGGCGGTCGAATAGACGGCCAGCTTGCCGGTGTTGAGGTCGCGCGCCTTGCGTTCGGCCAGCGCCGACACCCCAACGCAGCGGCTGGCCGCGTCGAAAGCCACGCCGCGCGGAAAGCCGCCGGTCTCGAGGCGAAAGCCGCGCTCGCTCACGACGCTGCTCTCGGACGAGGAACAGCTGAACAGCTCGCCGTTCTCGCGCCAGATATTGTGCCCGCAATGGCCCAGCGCGATGCGCTCGAGCAGGCTGCGGTCGGCCAGCGAAAATGCCATCAGCTCGCTCGGCCCGCGGTTGTGGGCCAGGATCCAGATGCGGCCCTGCTCGAACATGAAGGAATTGAAGTGATTGGCGTCGCCGGCATCCTCCGCGCCCAGGGGATACCACTTTTCCCAGCGCTGGCCGTCGTACACGGCAATCAGGTTGTCGAACGAGCAGGTCGCATAGAGCTTGCCCTCATGCCAGGCAATTTCATGCAGGTCGCGCAGGGGGAAGGGTGCCTGCAGGCTGCCGCATGGGCGCAGGGCGCGGTCGAACAGCAGGATTTCGCCGCGTTCCTGGTCTTGCGGCACATCGGAGGACACCAGCCTGTTGCGCGCCGCCACATAAATATGCTCGCCGCTCCTGGCGATGCCGTAGTACAGGCCGCGGCCATGGTCGAGGACTTGGGCAGCGCCGCTTTCGGTGTCGATGAGCAGGAACGATTGCGAGGTGGTCAGCAGTGCGAGCATGGAACGGGTGGCAAGGTAGGGAACCGGCGATTATAGCTGATCGGCAAGTCCGATTACCCCGTGGGCCCGCAGCAAGGCGATCACCTGCTCGACCGATTCCTCGAGGGTGAAAGTGGCCGTATCGAGCGCCAGTTCGGGCGCCAGCGGCGCTTCGTACGGCGACGAGATCCCGGTAAATTCCTTGATCTGGCCGGCGCGCGCCTTGGCGTACAAGCCTTTCACGTCGCGCGTTTCGCACACTTCGACGGGGCACCGGCAAAAGATTTCGATAAAGTCGCCCGCCGGCACCAGCTCGCGCACGCGCTGGCGGTCGCTGCGAAATGGCGAAATGAAGGCGGTCAGCACGACGATTCCAGCCTCGACGAACAGCTTGGCCGCTTCGCCCACGCGGCGGATATTTTCGGTGCGGTCGTGATCGGAAAAGCCCAGGTCGCCGCACAGGCCGTGGCGCACATTATCGCCGTCGAGCACATAGGTGCGCACGCCATCGCGGTGCAGGCGTTCCTCGACGGCATGGGCCAGGGTCGACTTGCCCGCGCCGGACAGGCCGGTGAACCAGACGATGGTGCTGCGGTGGCCGTTCTGCAGTTGGCGGCGTGGGCGCGTGACGGTAGCGCGCTGCCAGACGACGTCGGTCGATTTCATGATGAGCTGGGGAGGACGGTGGCGGCCGCATCCGGGCTGGGCGCCGCGCTGCCGGCGCGCCGGATGGAGCATTCGGGGTCGAGATTGTAGATGCCGCTCCAGACGATGGCATCGAGGTTGCGCAGCACGGTGAAGGCGGCCGCGTCCTGCACGCGCGCCAGGGTCGAGCGGAATTCGCCTTCGCCGGCGCCGCCTTCGGCCACCCCGGCGGTGAGCGTGTATTCGCCCGGCGCCAGGCCCGCCTTGAAGGAAAATTCGACGGTGATTTCCTCGCCGGCGCGCACCGGGCCGGGCGCCTGTCGCATGCAGTAGGTGTTGGTCATGAAGACCGCCTCGCCGCGCGCATTGCGGATCTGGAAGCCCACATGCGGATCGGCATAGGCGGCGCCGAAGCGCACCCGTGCGCGCACGCTGGCCATGTGGTCGCTGACGATGGTGTTGACCTGCTGGCCATTGGAAAACAGGCCCACCGCGGTCAGTTCGGCGCCTTCATGGCTGAACGATCCCGTCGCCAGTGGAGGCGGCGGCATGTCCTCGGCCACCGCCGCTTCGGGGCGCTCGGCTTCGGCCGGCGGCAGCGGCTTGCCTTCGCGCTGGTGCAGCACGTGGGCGTTGTAGAGGTCGATGACAGCGCGCGGGCTGCCGTCCAGCGCAATTCTGCCCTCGCTGATCAAAATGGCGCGCGAGCACAGCGAATACACGGCGCCCATGGCGTGCGAGACGAACAGCAGCGTGGTGCCGGCTGCGCAATAGGCGCGGATACGCTCGAAGCATTTCTGCTGGAAGAACACATCGCCCACGGCCAGCGCTTCGTCGA
>CAMLHI010000014.1 GCA_946479705.1 uncultured Oxalobacteraceae bacterium | reverse complement strand
TCCCAGCGCTGCTCGCCGGTGGCGATCTCGAAGGCCATCACCCGGTGCGGCAGATTGCCCACATGGCGCAAGGGAATGAAAGCCTTGTTGGAGAACACATCAGTGAAAAGCAGCTGCTCGTACTGGCGGTCGATGGGGGCCCGTCCCGTCACCACCGCGTAGTCGATGCCCTTGTCCTCGCAGTAGGAAAAGCATGCCTTGATCAGCGCCGTCTTGACCAGATGGCCGATGCGGCCCTCGCCCACGCCGAGGCGGGTCACTTCGGCCAGGCGGCGGGTCTGCAGCCACAGCGGCAGCTCGACCGATTCCTCCAGGTGCAGCGCTTGCAGCAGATTGGTCTGGATACGCGTGCTGCCCAGGGGCGAGCCATCCAGTTTCGATTCGGCCAGCAGGACCACCACGTCACTGTCGTAATCGGCCGCTTCCGGCGCCGTCAGGGTCTGGGCGAAGGCCGGCACATGGCGCGCGTAGGCCGCGTGGCGTACCTTGACCGCCTTGAGCATGTCGGCCTCGGTCGCCACGCGGCGTATGGTGAACGGCAAACGCTCGACCGGACCGCTGGACGCGTTGACGGGAGCCATCGCGGCAACGTGGGCCATGAGACGCTCGGCGGTATCTGACAGGGAAACAGGCTCCATTTCATACTCCTTCAAGGCAAGACAGTGGTGGATGAGTTGTTGGAATAATTATGTTCCCGCACGGAAAATTTCATATCCATAAACAAGCTCGTATTCCCACGTCAATTTGCAGGAAGAAAGGATTCTTCCGCGCAAGCACACTCTGGCCCCTGATATACTGGCGGGCTTCCCACCAAGCCTTTAATGGAATCGCCATGAGCGCACTGCCCCCCTGCCCCGCCTGCAAATCGGAATTCACCTATGAAGATGGGGAGATGCTGGTATGCCCGGAGTGCGCGCACGAATGGCGCGCGGGCGATGCCGCGGGCGCGGCCGAGGAAGGTGCGCGGGTCTATCGCGACAGCGCCGGCAACCTCTTGCAGGATGGCGACACGGTCACGGTGATCAAGGATTTGAAACTCAAGGGTGGCGGCGGCACTGTCAAGATGGGTACCAAGGTCAAGAACATCCGCCTGGTCGACAGCGACCACGATATCGACTGCAAGATCGACGGTTTCGGCGCCATGAGCCTGAAGACCGAATTCGTCAAGAAGGTTTGAACCGCGCCTTCAATCCGCCGTACAGCGTACCCCGATGACGTCGTTGTACTCGCCCCTGCGCCAGAAGGTGGCGCGCCAGCGGTAGGTGCCGGGGCCGATGAACAGCAATTCCCATTCGCGCATCCCGGCCGGGATGCCGGTCACCGTGTCATCGTAGCGGATCACCAGCATGGCCGGCTCCTCACGCAGCACCTGCGCGCCATACTCGCGCACTTCCTGTGCGCCGATCCGCCAGGCGCGGTCGAGCCGGAAACTCAGGTGCTTACGGTCGGCGCTCAATTCGAAACGGTGATGGACATTGCTGGCGCGGCAGCCGAACTGGTTGTTCACGCTCTCGGCCCACTGGCCAGCCAGCAGGCTGGTGTCGAAGGCTTGCGCCTGCGCGCCCGCGCAAGCCAGGGCCGGCACGGCACACCAGAACAGGGAAGATAAACGCATGCGTTTCGGGTGAAAAACCAGGGAGGCCGATCATACCGCATCGGCCCGCCCAGCCTTGTTACGCCGCTTCGCGCGCGCGCGTCTCGATCAGGATCTGCTTGATCTCGGGGACGCAGGAACCGCAGTTGCCGCCCGCCTTGACGCACGCCGTCACTTCGGCCACGCTCTTGAGATCCTGCTCGCGGATGGCGTTGCAGATGGTATTGCGCCCCACCCCGAAGCACGAGCAAACGGTCGGACCGGTATCCTCGCGCTTGCCGAGCGACTGCCCGGCCAGCAGGCCGGCGCGGTCGGCCAGGCTCAGTTCCTCGTTCGAGAACAGGCCGGCCAGCCAGGCCCGCGACGGCAGGTCCGGGCGCGGCGAGACGAACACGCACTGCTCGATCCGATCGCCCACCACGTGCACCGCGCGGTACACGCCCTCGGTGCTGTCCTCGTACTCCAGCCAGTCGGCGTCGTCGGCGTCGACCTTGAGCAGCGCGCGCGCCCAGGCCGCCTTGTCCTTCGGCTGGCTGCGTCCGGCCATCTCGTAGCGCGCAAAGCCGCGGCCCTGCACGCGCGTCCAGTGCGCCACCTCGTCCAGCGCCAGCTCGGTGCGCGAGAGCACGAAGGCATGCCAGCGCACCGCGAAGCGCTCCACCATCACCGGCGTGTGCTTGAACTCCGGCTCGCCCGAGACCGGATCGACCGCCGGATTGACCACCGTGCCCACGCGCGCATCCGACGCGGTCTGGCCGTTCCAGTGAATCGGAATGAACACCCCGCCGCGCGCGATGCCGCCGCTGTGCTGCACCCGCGCCACCATCGCGCCCCACTGGCTCGACACGCGCGCCAGCTCGCCTTCGCGCACGCCGCACAGCAGCGCGTCCTGCGGATGCAGGTCGACGAAGGATTCGGCCACGTGGTCCGCCAGGCGCGGCGACTTGCCGGTGCGCGACATGGTGTGCCACTGGTCGCGCACCCGGCCGGTATTGAGCACCAGCGGGAATTCGGAATCGGTCTTGTGGGCGGGCGCGCGCGGCACCGTGGCCACGAACTTCGCCTTGCCGTCGAGATGGGCGAAACGGCCATCGGCGAACAGGCGCGCGGTGCCGGCGATGCTGCCGTCGGCCTGGCGCCGCACCGGCCACTGCACCGGCTCGAACTGCTCGTATTCGCGCGCCGTCATGCCGGCCATGCCGGAGATGTCGAAGCCGCGATACAGGGGGCCGTCCTCGTTGCGGAAGCCCGACAGGCGCGCATGCTCGTCGAAGATCTCGGCGGCCGAATTGAATTCGAATCCGGAAAAGCCCATGCGCTTGGCCACGTCGCACATGATGCGCCAGTCGGCGCGCGCTTCGCCCGGCGCCGGCAGGAAGGCGCGCTGGCGCGAAATGCGCCGCTCGGAATTGGTCACCGTGCCGTCCTTCTCGCCCCAGCCCAGGGCCGGCAGCAGCACGTCGGCGAAAGTATTGGTATCGGTCTCCTGGTTGATCTCGGAAACCACCACCAGCTCGCACTGCTCGAGCGCGCGCTGCACCTGGTTGGCGTCCGGCAGGCTGACCATCGGATTGGTGGCCATCACCCACACCGCCTTGACCTTGCCCGCTTCGATCGCCTGGAACAGGTCGACCGCCTTCAGGCCCATGCTGGCCGCCACCGTGGGCGATTCCCAGAAGGTCTGCACCACCTCGCGGTGGTCCGGATTGAGCAGGTCCATGTGCGCGGCCAGCATATTGGCCAGGCCGCCCACTTCGCGTCCGCCCATGGCGTTCGGCTGGCCGGTGATGGAGAACGGCCCCATGCCGCTGTGGCCGATGCGGCCGGTCAGCAGGTGGCAGTTGATGATGCTGTTGACCTTATCGGTGCCGGACGAGGACTGGTTTACGCCCATCGAGAAGGCCGTGATCACCTTGGTGGTGGCGGCAAACGACTGGTAGAAGTCCAGCAGCAGCGCCGGATCGAGCTTGCACTGGCGCGCCACCTCGGCCAGGTCGGCGCTGTCGGCCGCTGCCGCCAGGGCTTCGTTAAGCCCGCCCGTGTGCGCGGCGATGAACCGCTCGTCGCGTACGCCCTGCTGCGCCAGGTACTGCAGCAGGCCATTGAACAGCAACACATCGGTGCCCGGCTTGACCGGCAGGTGCAGGTCGGCCAGTTCGCAGGTGGCGGTGCGGCGCGGATCGATCACCACGATCTTCACTTCCGGGCGCGCTTCCTTCAGGCGCGTGATGCGCTGGAACAGGATCGGGTGGCACCACGCGGTGTTCGAGCCCACCAGCACGATCATGTCGGCCAGCTCGAAGTCCTCGTAGCAGCCCGGCACCAGGTCGCCGCCGAAAGCGCGCTTATGGCCGGCCACCGCCGACGACATGCACAGGCGCGAATTGGTGTCGATATTGGCGCTGCCCACATAGCCCTTCATGAACTTGTTGGCGACGTAGTAGTCCTCGGTCAGGATCTGGCCCGACACGTACAGCGCCACGGCCTCCGGGCCGTGCTCGGCGATGATGGACCTGAACTGGCCGGCGACCTTGTCGAGCGCCTCATCCCAGGAAGCGCGCCGCAGCACGCCGTCTTCGCGCAGCTGCGGGTACAGCAGGCGGCCTTCCAGGCCCACCGTTTCGGACAATGCCGAACCCTTGACGCACAGGCGGCCGCGGTTGGCCGGATGCTCGATGTCGCCCACCACGGCGACCGTGCCGTCAGCCTGCGGCGTCGCCGAGACACCGCAGCCGACGCCGCAATAAGGACAGGTGCTGCGCACCGCGAGAGGGATCGGGGAAAGGTTCACGTTTGACTCCGTAAAAACTTAAGCTGCTTCGGCGCACAATGCTTCGCCAAACAGCAGGCGGTTGCGCATGGCGGAGATATCCGTGCGATTCTGAATCAGGTTGAAATACCATGGGCCGTCGGCGACATCGCCATATAGTACCGCGCCGGCGATGCGGTTGCCGATCAGGACCAGGCGCTTGTACACGCCCCGGCGCGGATCGCGCAGCACCAGGTCTTCGCTGCCCTCGGCGCCGATGAAGTCGCCCACCGAGTACAGGTCCACGCCGGTCACTTTCAGCTTGGTCGGGGTGGCTTGCTGCACGAAGCGGCGCACGCCGGCGCAGGCCAGGTGGGCGCCGGCGACCTTGGCCTGGTCCCAGATCGGTGCCACCAGGCCGAAGGTGGCGCTGCGGTGCTGCACGCACTCGCCCACCGCGTAGATGCGCGGATCGTAGGTTTGCAGGGTGTCGTCGACCACGATGGCGCGGTCGCAGTGCAGGCCGGCCGACTTGGCCAGCGCGATATTGGGCCGCACGCCGGCGGTCATCACCACCAGGTCGGCGGCGATCTCGGTGCCGTCCTTGAAACGCACCGCGCGCACCCGGTCTTCGCCCACGATTTCGGCGGTATTCGCCTCCAGCATGAACTCGAAGCCGCGCTTTTCCAGCGCCTGCTTGAGCAGCAGCGCGGCCGGCTTGTCCAGCTGCTGGTTCATCAGGCTGTCGGTCACGTGCACTACCGTGACCTTCATCCCGCGCCGCAGCAGGCCGTTGGCCGCTTCCAGGCCCAGCAGGCCGCCGCCGATCACCACCGCGTGGCCGCCGCTCTTGGCCGCCTCGAGCATGGCGTCGACGTCGTTAATGTCGCGAAAACCCAGCACGCCGGGCAGCTTGTGGCCGGGCACAGGGATGATGAAGGGGGTCGAACCGGTGGCCAGCAGCAGCCGGTCGTACCAGACTTCCACGCCCGAGGCCGAGCGCACATAGCGGCGCTTGCGGTCGATGTGCACAACCGGGTCGCCCGCGTGCAGGGTGATGCCGTTCTCGACATACCATTCACGCGTGTGCAGCATGATGTCTTCGATCTTCTTCTCGCCGGCCAGGACCGGCGAGAGCAGGATGCGGTTGTAATTCCCGTGCGGCTCGGCGCCGAACACGGTGATGTCGTACATGTCCGGCGCCAGCTTGAGCAGTTCCTCGACCGTGCGCATGCCGGCCATGCCGTTGCCGATCACGACCAGCGACTGTCTCGCAGCTGGGCTTGTCATGCGGCGACCCAGACCTTTCCGCCTTCGACGCGGGCGCGGTAAGCCGGAATCGAATTGGCCGGCTCCTCCAGGCACTCGCCCGTATTCAGGTCGAAGTGGTGCTTGTAGATTGGCGAGGCCACAACCGTGCGCTCGCCCAGGTTGCCGACCAGCCCGCGCGAAATCACGTTGGCGCCGCTGTTCGGATCGAAGTTACCGATCGCCAGTACCTTCTCTTCCGCGCCGCCGAGGCGGAACACGGCAATCTGCTGGCCATTGACCAGGGCCGCTACGCCGGTGTTGGGCACGATCTGGTCGACGTTGCAGATGGCGGTCCAGTTATCCAGTTGAATATCGCGATGCATGAGGTTCTCCTAAATAAGTGGATTTAAGCGGTTTTGACTGCGATGGGAATCACGCGCTTGCGCTCTTCGATCGTGGCCGGACGAATCTGGCCGCGCTCTGGCATGAACACCACGTTGTCGTCAGCCTGGTCGGTATTGACGAAGTGACGGAAGCGCTGGCGGATCGCAGGATCGGTGACGGCGGTCTTCCACTCGCACTGGTAGGTGTCGACCACGTGCTGCATGTCCGCTTCCAGTTCGGCGGCCAGGCCCAGCTTGTCGTTGACGATCACGTCCTTCAGGTAGTCCAGGCCACCTTCCAGGTTTTCGCGCCAGACGCTGGTGCGCTGCAGGCGGTCGGCGGTACGCACATAGAACATCAGGAAGCGGTCGATATAGCGCACCGCGGTTTCGCGGTCCAGGTCCGAGGCGATCAGTTCGGCGTGACGCGGCTTCATGCCGCCGTTACCGGCCACGTACAGGTTCCAGCCCTTTTCGGTGGCGATCAGGCCGACGTCCTTGCCCTGGGCTTCGGCGCACTCGCGGGTGCAGCCGGAGACGGCGAACTTGATCTTGTGCGGCGAGCGCAGGCCCTTGTAGCGGTTTTCCAGTTCGATGGCGAAGCCGACCGAGTCGTCCATGCCGTAGCGGCACCAGGTCGAGCCGACGCAGGACTTCACCGTGCGCAGCGATTTGCCGTAGGCGTGGCCGGATTCGAAGCCGGCCGCGATCAGTTCTTCCCAGATGCCGGGCAGCTGGTCCACGCGGGCGCCGAACAGGTCGACCCGCTGGCCGCCGGTGATCTTGGTGTACAGGCCGTACTTCTTGGCCACCATGCCGACCGCGATCAGGCCATCGGCGGTGACTTCGCCGCCGGCCATGCGCGGCACCACCGAGTAGGTACCGTCTTTCTGGATGTTGCCCAGGAAGTAGTCGTTCGAATCCTGCAGGCTGGCCAGTTCAGGCTTGAGCACGAAGTCGTTATTGATCGAGGCGAACACGCTGGCAGCGACCGGCTTGCAGATATCGCAGCCCAGGCCCTTGCCATGCTTGGCCAGCAGTTCGTCGAAGTTGCTGAACTTGCCCGATTTGACCAGGTGGAAGATCTCCTGGCGCGAGTACGGGAAGTGTTCGCAGATATGGTTGTTGACCGCCATGCCCTGCTTTTTCATCTCCGACTTCATGACCTGGGTGACCAGGGCCACGCAGCCGCCGCAGCTGGTGCCGGCGCCGGTGCAGCTCTTGATGGCGCCGATGCTGCAGGCACCGTCGGCCACCGCGGCGCAGATGGCGCCTTTCGAGACGTCGTTGCAGGAGCAGATCTGCGCGCTTTCGGGCAGGGCATCGACGCCCAGGCCTACCTTGGCCACGCCATCCGAGGATGGCAGGATCAGGAATTCTGGCGATTCCGGCAGCGGGATCTTGTTGAGCATCATCTGCAGCAGGGTGCCGTATTCGGAAGCGTCGCCAATCAGCACGCCGCCCAGCAGATGGGTGCCGCACTCGGACACCACGATCTTCTTGTAGATCTGCTTGCGCTCGTCGGTGAACTGGAACGAACGGCTGCCCGGGGCGGTCGCGTGCGGGTCGCCGATCGAGGCCACGTCCACGCCCATCAGTTTGAGTTTGGTGCTCATATCGGCGCCGTTGAATTCGGCGGCCGCTTCGCCCATCAGGTGGCGCGCGGCCACGCGCGCCATTTCGTAGCCAGGAGCGACCAGGCCGAAGATCATGCCGCCCCACAGGGCGCACTCGCCGATGGCGTACACGTCCGGATCCGAAGTCAGGCAGTTTTGGTCGATGGTGATGCCGCCGCGCGGACCGGTGACCAGGCCGCAAGCCTTGGCCAGCTCGTCGCGTGGGCGGATACCGGCCGAGAACACGATCATGTCGGTGTCCAGGTGGCTGCCGTCGGCGAACACCATGCGGTGGGTGCCTTCCTCGCCGTCGACGATTTCCACGGTGTTCTTCTGGGTGTGGACGTTCACGCCCAGCTCTTCGATCTTGCGGCGCAGGACGCGCGCGCCATGTTCGTCGACCTGCACGGCCATCAGGCGCGGCGCGAATTCGACCACATGGGTTTCCAGGTGCATGTCGCGCAGCGCCTTGGCGCACTCCAGACCCAGCAGGCCGCCGCCGATCACCACGCCCGACTTGGAGCGCTTGCCGCATTCGAGCATGGCTTCCAGGTCTTCGATGGTGCGGTAGACGAAGCAGTCCTTGCGCTCCTTGCCCGGCACGGGAGGCACGAAGGGATAGGAACCGGTGGCGAAGATCAGCTTGTCGTAGCTGAGGGTTTCGCCGGTGCTGACGGTGACGGTCTTCGCTGCGCGGTTCACTTCAGAGGCGCGGGCGTTCAACTTGAGCAGCATATTGCCCTTGTCGAAGAAGCCCGGGGCCACCAGCGAGAGCTCTTCGGCCGATTTACCCGAGAAGAATTCGGACAGATGCACGCGGTCGTAGGCAGCACGCGGCTCTTCGCACAGCACCGTCACTTCCAGGCCCGGAGCGTTGGTCGCGGCGAGCGATTCGAGGAATTTGTGGCCCACCATTCCGTGGCCGATGACGACGATCTTCATGCTGTATCTCCTTAAGCGATTGCGTTGTTTGCTGGTGCCGGTGCATCGGCGACGGACAGGCGGACCAGGATCGCGCACACTGCCGATACCATCACCATGCCCGAGAGGATGGTCAGGGTTTGCTGGATGTCGCCGGTGCCCTTCATCAGGAAGCCGGCTGCGACCGCGCCCACATTGCCGCCGGCGCCGATGATGCCGGCCACGCCGCCCAGGGCGCGCTTGTCGACGAAGGGAACCAGCGCGTAGGTCGCGCCGCAGGCCATGTGGGTGAACAGGCCGAATACCAGCATGGCGGCGACCGCGATCAGCACGCTGTTCGAGTGCGAGAACAGCCACAGGCCGACGCCTTCGCCGATCATCATCACGAACAGCACGATCACGCGGCTGTTCAGGTTGCCGCGGGCGGCCATCTTGTCCGAGACCAGGCCACCCAGGGCGCGGGCAAACAGGGCCAGCAGGCCGAAGCTGCCGGCGGCCATGCCGGCTTCGCCGAGCGTCAGGTGGAAGTGGTCGACGTAGTACACGGCGGCGATGTTGTGGATGAAGATCTCGACGCCGAAGCAGGCGCCGTAGGTGACGAACAGCAGCCACACGCGGTGGTTGCCGGCGGCTTTCTTGAAGCTGTCCCAGCCACCCTTCTTGCCCGCTTCGACGGTCACGCCGGCGGCGCGCAGTTCGGCGTAGTTACCTTCCGGGCAATCCTGGGTGAACTTCCAGTACAGCACGGCCATGACCAGCATCAGCACGCCCGGCACGATCAGGGCGGCGCGCCAGCCCATGGTCTGGCTCACGCCCATCATGACCATCGCGCCCATCAGCAGCGGCATCAGCGCCTGCGCCGCGCCACCGCCGGCATTGCCCCAGCCGGCTGCGGCTGCGTTGGCGGTGCCGACGATGTTCGGGGCGAACATCACCGAGGTGTGGTACTGGGTGATCACGAAGCTCGCGCCCACGGCACCGATGCCGAGACGGAAGAACAGGAAGCTCTCATAGCTCTGGGCCGCGGCCACGCCGAGCACGGGAATCGCGCCGACGACCAGCAGCGCGGTGTAGGCCTTGCGCGGACCGAAGCGGTCGCACATCGGGCCGATGATCAGGCGAACCAGGATGGTGATGGCGACGGCGGCGATATTGATGTTGGCGATCTGCCCCATCGTCAGGCCGAACTCGCCTTTGATGACCGGCATCAGCGGAGCGCAGGCGAACCACGCGAAGAAGCACACGAAGAATGCCATCCAGGTCAGATGGAAGGCACGCATCGGCGGCGTGTTCATGGTGAAGAGTGCGATTTTGGTAGCTTTGTTGGCCATTTTGTTATCCTGGTAAAAACAAAAAGGCGTCCGGCCCGGAGCAGTTAAAAAACCACGCTGGGACGGACGCCGTTGTCCTGCCGATCCGTCTTTAGATCAGCGCTAGTTGTTGGTGGGATCGTCATTGATCCGATGCCTACAGTGAATGCAAGCACCGTGCCAGCTCAGCTGGCCGTTGGAGAGGGGGATGGGAAGGGGTGTACGCGATATTGCGGTGCATCAAGCACCATTTTGGTGCATCGATGCGATGTGCGTTAAATTCTTGTCAAGCTGGCGTGCACTATCGTCGCCCACGCCGGTGCGCGGGCGACGGGATGGACTTAATGGGCGCGGATGGCGAAGCTGTCGGCATAGCCGGCCGGGTCGCTGCCGTCCCAGAGCACGCCATCGACCAGGATCGAGCTGCGCAGCGCGCAGCGGGGCAAGGGCGTGCCGGCCAGCGCCGCGCCGCCCGAATACAGGTCGATGCGGTTGACCGCCCCGGCCACGCCCCGGTAATCCGGATGGTCCTTCAGCAGGCCCCAGCGTTTATGCTGGGTCATGAACCACATCGCGTCCGACAGGTAGGGGAAGTTGACCGCCCCGCCCCGGTAGAAAGCCAGCGGATGCCGGTCCTGCCAGCCCGCGCCCATGCCATCCTGGTACTGGCCCAGCAGGCGCGGCGCGATCACGCCTTCGGCAGTGCCCAGGTAGGCGGCATCGGCCAGCAGCTGCGCCGTGGCCGCGCGGTTCTCGGGAGCGGCATCGATCCATCTGCCGGCTTCGAGCAGGGCGGCCACCAGGGCCTTGCAGGTGTCCGGATTGCGCTCGGCGAAAATGGCCGTGGTGCCCAGCACCTTGCCCGGATGGTCCTGCCACACCTGCTGGGTGGTGGTCAGGGTCACCCCGACCTCATCGAGCATGGCGCGCTGGCCCCACGGCTCGCCGGCGCAGAAACCGTCGATCTGACCGGCGCGCAGGCTGGCCACCATCTGGGTCGGCGGCAGGGTCGCCAGGCGCGCCTCGTGCAGCGGGTCGATGCCCTGCGCGGCCAGCCAGTAATTGAGCAGCATGGCGTGGTTCCCGGTCGGGAAGGTGTGCGCGAAGGTGTAGGGGCGAGCGTCCGCGCGCATCTGCCGCGCCAGCGCCTCGCCGCTGACCGCGCCGCGTCCGGCCAGCGCGCGCCCCAGGGTGACCGACTGGCCGTTCTGGCTCAGGTTCATCAGCACCGCCATTTCCTGCTGCTGGCAGCCGATGCCCAGCTGGACGCCGTACACCAGCCCGTACAGCACATGGGCCGCGTCCAGCATGCCGCCACCCAGCTTGTCGCGCACGGCCGCCCACGAACTCTCGCGGGAGAGCACGATGCGCAAGCCGTACTTGCGGTCGAAGCCGCGCTCGACCGCCACCGCCAGCGCGGCGCAATCGGTCAGCGGCAAAAAGCCGATCCGGACCGTCTGCAGGCCCGCCTCTGATTGAACTGCCATACCACTCCTTGCAATGCCCGCGGCCTTAGCCCAGCAGGTCTTCCATATCCAAAATGCGCTGGGCCACCTCGGCCAGCTTGAGATTCTTGTTCATTGCCATGGTGCGCAGCTTTTGGTACGCCTGGTCTTCGCTGAGCGACTGCTTGCTCATCAAGATGCCCTTGGCGCGGTCGATCAGCTTGCGCTCGGCGAGCTTGTGGCGCGTCTCGGACAGCTCCGTGAGCAGCTTCTGCTCCTGGCGAAAACGCGCCAGCGCCACGTTCAGGACCGGCTTGATGCGGTCCGGCTGCAGGCCCGACACCACGTAGGCCGACACGCCGGCGGCCATCGCCGCGTCCATCGCGCCGGTGTCCTCGTCCTCGGTAAACATGACGATCGGACGGCGTTCGTCGCGCGTGGCGATGACGATGTGTTCGAGCACGTCGCGCGCGTCCGACTCGGCGTCGACGATGATCATGTCCGGCTGTAGCTGGACGATACGCTCGGGCAGATACATATCGGCCGGGAGCGAGGCGACGATGTCGTAGCCCGATTCGAGCAGGCCGATACGCAGCGCCTGGCCGCGCCGGACCTGCTCGGCCAGCGATTCGTCATCCTCGGCACCCTCGTGCACGACCGGATTGACAACGACAATGCGCAAATTGCGCGGGGATTTGACCATGATAGATGTGAAAAAAATAAAACGCCTGCCTGTAATCGAGACAAATACAAGCAAAAAATGCGCCAGCCGGGCCGCGACTGGCTACCCGCGCCATTTTACAGTTTCACCGTCCCGTCCTCCGCCACCGTGGGTTCGCCGGCCCCGACCGGGCGCGCAAGGGACGACAAGCATCGGACACGCCGAGCTGGTTCATGGCGACCGTCCTGCACTACAGTGACGATTGCGCGACGGGGCTGCCATAGCGTTCGATCAGCGCCTCGAGCGGCATCGGGCGGCCGGTCAGGTAGCCCTGCACCAGGGCGCAGCCGAGCCGGCGCAGATGATGCAGCTGGGCGTCGGTTTCGACGCCTTCGGCAATCACATCCAGGTTCATATTGCGGCCGATGTCGACAATGGTCTGGACGATGGCGCGGTCCTGGTGATCGTTCGGCAGGCCGTGCACGAAGGAGCGGTCGATCTTGAGCGAGGAGATCGGCAAGTCCTTCAGGCGCGAGAGCGAGGAGTAGCCCATGCCGAAATCGTCCACGCTGATCTTGAAGCCGCGCCGGCGCAGCGAGCGCATCACCGGAATGACCTGCTCGGCGTGATTCATCATCATCCCCTCGGTCAGCTCCAGGCACACACTGCGCGGATCGATGCCGGCGCTCTCGGCGATCCCGGCCAGCTCGTGCGGCAGGTTCAGGTTGAGAAATTCGAGCGCGGCCATGTTGACGTTCATTTGCAGCTCGCCCAGGCCGGCGCCCTGCATGCGCGCCAGGTCGCGGCAAGCCTGCGCGATCACCCAGCGGCCGATATCGACGATCAGGTGGCTCTGTTCGGCGATGGGGATGAACACGTCCGGGCGCACGATCTCGCCGTTCGGGCGGCGCCAGCGCACCAGCGCCTCCACCGCGCGCACGCTGCGCTCATTGGTGTCGAACACCGGCTGGTATTCGAGGAACAGCTGGCCGCCGGCCAGCGCGTGCAGCAGTTCGGCCTCCACCGTCAACTGCTGCAGCAAGGCCGCGTGATCGGCCGCGTTGGCGCCGGCACCGTCCTGCGAATAGTAGCCGACGCTATTGCGCCCGCCGCGCTTGATGCGGTACATGGCGCTGTCGGCATGGCGCAGCAGGTCGGCGCCCATGCGCCCGTTGTCGGGGAAGATGCTGACGCCGACGCTGGCCGAAATCACCAGCTCGCGGCCATTGACCAGGAAGCGCGTGCGCGCCGCCGTCAGGACCTGCTCGGCCAGGCCCTGGATGCTCAGGTGCGCCGCGCCGGGCTCGCCCAGCGGCAGGAACAGGGCGAATTCATCGCCGCCCACGCGTCCGGCATGCCCCGCCGCGGGCAGCAGGTCGGACAGGCGCTGGGCGAACTGGCGCAGCACCGCGTCGCCGGTGGCGTGGCCGAGACCATCGTTGATGGGCTTGAAGCGGTCCAGGTCGATGTACAGCACCGCCACCGATCCGCCGCGCGGCACCGCGCGCTGGCAGGCTTCATCGAGCTGGCTGTGAAAGTGGCGGCGGTTGGCCAGCCCGGTCAGGCAGTCGACCTCGGCCAGTTCCCGGATGTTCTCCTGCTGCGCCATGCGCTGGGCAGTCTGGGCGATCAGCGCGCCAATGGCGGCCGACAGATTGGGCAGCTGGGCGGTGCGCTGGCGGCTCAGGCAACTGAAGAAGATCAGCACGCCGGGCCGGTGGCGCTTGCCATCCTCGCTGTCGTAGGCGACCGGGAAGGCATAGCCCGAATGGATGCCGGCCTGGCGCGCGTAACGCGGGAACAGGAACTCGGGATCGTTGGCCAGGTCTTCGATCCAGCGCGCCTGGCCCGAACTCCAGACCCCGCCGACCACGCCTTCGCGCGCGCCGATCGACAGCAGCTGTCCGCTGGCCGCTTCCGGCACCGGACGCGGGCCCCCGCTCCAGAAGTGCGAGCACACCAGCCGGCCTTCCTTGCTGCCGCTCTGCTCCATCGACCAGTACATGCCGCAGTCCCAACCGAGCTCGGTGCACACCAGCTCGATCATCTTGCTGACCGCTTCGTCCAGCGTGTGGGTGCCGATCATCAGCTGGGTCGACTCGAAGCTGAATTCCTCGCGCATGGCCGCGTGCTTGACGGCCGTGACGTCCGACACAATGCCTTCGAGCAGCGGCTCGGCGGCGTCGCTGGCCGGAAGCAAGGCCAGGCGCAGCCAGCGCACGCCGTCGGTACGGCTCAGCAGGCGAAGTTCGCATTCGGTGGTGTCGCGGTCGTGGCGCGCCTGCACGGCGGCGCGCAGCGCCTGCAGGTCTTCGGGCAGCGCGCTGGCCAGGCCAGCTTCCAGGGTCGGATGCAGGCAGCGCCGTTGGCCCAGCAGTTGCGCCGCTTCCAGCGACAGCAGCAGCGCGCCGCTCAGGCGGTCGTGCCACCAGCGGCCGAAGCCGGCCGCGCGCGCGATCGGATCCGGTGCGGCGGCCCGCGCCAGCATCGATGCCGGCCATACCCCCTCGGCGATGTGAGCGGAAGGTAAAGCGGCAACGGCAAGTGGTGCGGACATCGGTGAATCTCCAGGACGAAAAGCGTGTCAATCAACGCAACTATCCCATTAGCAACATCCGGGCCATGTGAAATCGTGATCATACGGTGGAGATTCGGTACTGCGACAGGGCAATCAGTGCACTGAAAAAGTGCACCTTAGCAACAATTGACCTGTTGCGGTGCAGCATTCTGAATCGAATGGGAATCCCTTACGCACGGTGGTTTGTGGTCACGCCTACCATGCCCGCCTTGCAGGCATATTTGGACCGATTCCAGCTCCGGCTGAACGTGGAACAAGCCGCTGGCATGTCAGCCGAAGCGACGGCGGTCGACCAATGTTTTTTAGACCAGCTTGATCTGGGCCTTGACGATTCGAGCGAAGGCGTGCCGGATGAAGAGGTCAAAGCGATCTTTGCGGCGCGCAAGACCGCATTGGGTAGGCAGTGAGGCGTCTGCTGGGCGCTGGCGCGGCCCCCGATACCATGCGGCTTGGTCGACAATCAAACCTCAGCGAACACTCACCTGGTCCTGGCCCCGCAAATACCGGTGGAATCCACGCAAGGTTTTGGCTCTTTGATATGCATCCCGAGTAGGATTGCGCAGAGCTAAAACATTGGTTCGGGTGCTCGTCAAAGATAGATGGTTATCAACCAATTAACGAGACAAATGATGAATCATCTATTGACCTTCGCCCTGTTGGCTTCGCTCACGATGACCGCCCATGGCACCGCCTCGCCGCCATCGGCCATGCCCGCGCATGGCATCGCGACGTTTCCGGTGCCGACCGTAAGCTTTGTCGGCCGCACACTTCAAATCTGCCAACCGCCACGGGCAGGCAGTAGCCTGCCGATGTGCCGCACCGGACGGCTTCCATCCAAGTTCGCCACCATAACCCGCGCCGTGACGTTTGTCATGCCGGCATCCTCAGGCGCGTCGGCCCAACCAGCGCGCCCCGGAAAGGGTTCGACCGAGCCGACACCATCGATGGAGCGGCCACCTTTGCCGGGCGAGCCGGGCGAGAAGTCAGTCGGACTGTGGTCCGAGTTGGCATCCGAACCGTTGCACCTGTTGTTCGAAAGCGAAGGGCAAGCGATCGTATGCAACGGCTCCCACGCAACGATCCTATGCGCTCAAGTCGCCGCCCCGGTTCCGGGTGGGGTCAGCGTCGAAGCTATGATCTTGCCGGGCGGCTACACGGTGTTCACCTACGCTCGCGCGCCAGGTGTCACCGGCGCTCCCGATCCGCAGGGTCAGGCGGCGCTACGATTCCAAGTGGCCGTAGACCGCGCGGCGGCGGCCGTGCGGGGGTATCTAAGCGCACAGACTCGCTCCATCGGGCATGTGCAGGACGATTACGAATTTGATCCATCGTTCGACGACCCAGTTGCCTCTCCCGGCGATTTGGGGGGCGGAGGATATTTCCCGATCATCGTCATTTCCGCGCCATTGCCCGACCCGATCGATCCGGGTCCGTTTATCGTCGCCGGTGCGGACGTGATTATCGACGACACCCCCTTTCCGCAACTGCCCCCGCGGTATCCCGACGAGGACTTGGCCGCGGTGCTCGATCCGTGCGTGATCAGCCCGATCATGACGGTCTGCGTCCGCGGCACTCGCCCGCCACCCCCGCCGGACGAGTTTGTGCTGCCGTCCGCACCCACTCCATGGTTCCCGCAAAGCTGGTGTGACACGTTCCACATCCTGTGCTCCAAAGGACAGGAGCCGCACGATAATGACCGGGGTGCCGACAGCAGCACCACCGGCAAGACGCTTGAACAGCTAAAGCAAATCTGCGAGTCTATCAACATGGTTGATATGGACGTATGCCACGCCGCCTACGCGGTGAACAAAAACGGCAGCGATTGGATTACGTGCAAAAACCGCGCGAACGCCAAGATGTTCGCCTGCTACGATACGGCAAGAAGTCTGACCGACGACGGCGCTCATGTCGCCCCTTAAGGAGAACACCATGGCAATCGAAGAACCGCGAGTCAACGTGTCGCTAACCACCAATAGTGGACGCATCGGCATCCTGATCCGGCGCAGCGACGCGGACGACAGCCGCCCGAACGACTCAATCCGCTGGATATCCCGGCAGTTGAGCGGGATCGAGCGCGCCGGCTATATGGCCGCTTGCGAACTTATTGGCAACGCGGTTCTTCGTTTGCTCTACCCTCCGCACGCCGCTCTGTTCGCGCAGCATCCGCTGTTGATACCGACAGACGATCTATCTGAACTGCAACGCTTGAGCAGTCTAATTCATGATCTCATCGGCCGTTCGGCCGCCGAACGCACTAGTGCCTATGTGCCAGCGCTGGACGCACTCTTCGCCCGCCACGCGGACGAATTGGCGCAGACCGAGCTACCGGAACAATGGCCAACGTTCCGCGAAGCATTCATGCGCCATGAACCCAAGGACCGATCCTGAGGGCGAAGGAAGCGCGACTGCCCCCCTCACGCCCCGCTAGCGCGCGGCCCCCGGAAATACGGTAGTCACGCCATGGGCCGGAAACTTCTGCCGCGCCTGCTTGCGGCCGCGGAACAACTCTCTCTGACGGATGCGTAGCGTCAGCGAACACTGACCTGGTCCTGGCCCCGCAAATACCGGTGGAACCAGCGCGCGGCAAGGAGTGCCACCTGATCCAGCGCCCCGGCTTCCTCGAACAAATGGGTGGCGCCGGGCACCACCTCCAGCCGCCGCACGCAGCGCATCACGTCAAGCGAACGCCGGTTCAAGGCCAGCACTTCCGTATCGAGTCCGCCGACCACGAACAGGGTCGGCGCGCGCACATCGGCCAGCGCTGCCTGCCCGGCCAGATCGGGCCGCCCGCCGCGCGCGACCACGGCGCCCACTTGCCGCGGCCGCTGCGCCGCCAGTTGCAGAGCGGCCGCCGCGCCCGTGCTGGCACCGAACAGGCCCAGCGGCAGATCGCGCATGGCGGGCATCGACTCCAGCCAGTCGACCGCCAGCGCCAGCCGGCCAGCCAGCAAGCCGATATCGAAACGCGTGGCGGTGTCCCGATCCTCCGGCCCGGTCAGCAAGTCCATCAGCAGCGTCCCCAGCCCGAACTGGCGCAATGCGCCGGCGACCTGGCCATTGCGCGGACTGGTGCGTCCGCTGCCGCTGCCATGGGCGAACAGCACCATGCCGCACGGCTCCCGCGGCACCGCCAGCACGCCTTCCACCTGCCCTGCCCCAGCCGGGATGGCGATGATTTCCCGATGCTGCGTGATTGTCATGCACCACTCCCGCGTCGTTACGTCCACAGTCCCTGCCACAAGGTAAGATCCTCCCCCATGGATAATCTGACCCACACGCTCTTTGGACTCGCGGCCGGCGAACTGGTTCAACGCAGCTGGCCGGCGGAAGCGGACAGCGCGGCGCAGCAGACCCGCGCCAGGCTGCTGCGCTGCGCCGGCTTCGCCGCCAGTAACTTCCCCGATCTGGACCTGTTCGCCACGCGCCTGCTGCCGGCGCCGCTCGGCTACCTGCTGCATCACCGCGGCCACACCCACACCTTGCTGTACGCCCTGCCGCAGGCGCTGCTGCTGGCCGCGCTGATCTGGCTGCTGTGGCCCGCCGCGCGCCGCCTGCTGCAAGCCAGCGCCGCGGCCCGCACCGGCCTGGCCATCTGCTGCCTGGGCGGACTGGCCCTGCACATCGGCTTCGACTTCCTCAATTCCTACGGCGTGCATCCCTTCTATCCCTTCGATGGGCGCTGGGTCTATGGCGACCTGGTGTTCATCCTGGAACCGGTGTTCTGGGTCGG
>CAMLHI010000013.1 GCA_946479705.1 uncultured Oxalobacteraceae bacterium | reverse complement strand
AACTGAACGCCGAATCGTGGGGGCCGGGCGACCTGACAGTGCGCGGCCTCGATGCTCAGCAGAGCCGGGTGCGCCTGCATGGTCCCGGCAATGTGGTGCTGGAAGGCCGCACCGGCCAGCTCAATGCGGAGGTGTCCGGCCCCGGCGACCTGGAAGGGCGCAAGCTCAATGCGGCGCGCGCCGAGGTGGCGGTGCACGGTCCCGGCAACGCCCAGTTGCTGGTCAACGCCAGGCTGACCACCTACGACCGGCGCGGCATGCGCACGGAGTAAGCCGGCCCACGATGCTGTTGACGGGGCGCCGGGCGCGCCATATAGTGCGCCCACTTTGGGCAGTTAACAGCAGAATCACTTCATGATTGCATATCTCATCGGGGTCGACGGCGGCGGGTCCGGCACGCGGGTACGGCTGGGGCGCGCCGACGGCAGCGCGCTGGCGCAGGGCGCCGCCGGTCCGTCCGGCCTCGCGCTGGGCATCGACCAGGCCTGGACCGCGGTCAACCAGGCCGTGGCCCAGGCCTTCGCGGCCGCCAGCCTGGGCGCCTGCGTACCGGCGCACTGCGCCATCGGCCTTGGCATGGCCGGCGTGCACAATAAACAGTGGGCCGCGCAATTCGCCGGCGCCAATCCAGGCTATGGCGCGCTGCGCCTCGACACCGACGCCACCACCACCCTGCTCGGCGCCCACGGCGGCACACCGGGCAGCATCGTCGCCATCGGCACCGGCAGCGTGGGCCAGGCCCTTCTGGCCGACGGCAGCCAGCGCGAAGTCGGCGGCTGGGGCTTCCCTTCCGGCGATGAAGCCAGCGGCGGCTGGATCGGCCTGCGCGCCATGAACCACATCCAGCAGGTGATGGATGGACGCCGCGCCGGCAGCGCCTTCGCCGATGCGCTGATCGCGGCCTGCGGCGGCACGCGCGACGCGGTCCAGGCCTGGCTCGGCCACGCCACCCAGACCCGTTTCGCCAGCCTGGCGCCGCTGGTGCTGGAACACGCTGCCGATCCGGCCGCGCGCCGCATCCTCGACGACGCCGGCGCCGAAGTGGCGGCCATCGCGCGCGCGCTCGACCCGGACGAACAACTGCCGCTGGCCCTGTGCGGCGGCCTGGGCGCGCCGCTGCGCGCCTATCTGCCGGCGCGCCTGCTGGCACGTACCGTGGCGCCGCAAGGCGACGCCGCCAGCGGCGCACTGCGCATGATCGCGCGCCACCTCGAAGGACAATCATGAGCGATGCAATCAAGGGCAATATCCTCACGCCGGGCGGCTGGATCGACGGCGCCGTCAGCTTTTCGACGCGCATCGACGGCATCAACGGCAGCCCCGCCGACCCGTCGGCCAACCAGGGCGACTACATCCTGCCGGGTTTCATCGACCTGCACGTGCACGGCGGCGGCGGGCGCGACGTGATGGAAAGCGGCGACGCGCCCCACGTCATCGCCGCCATCCACGCCCGCCACGGCACCACCAGCCTGCTGGCCACCACCATGACCGCGCCGCCGGCCGACATCACCGCGGCCCTGGACGCCATCGGCGCGGCCTGCACGTCACGCCGCAAGGGCGCCGCGCGCATCCTCGGGGTGCACCTGGAAGGCCCGTACATCAACGCCGGCAAGCTGGGCGCGCAGCCGGCCTACGCGCGCGTGGCCTCGCTCGACGAAGTGCGCGCGCTGGGCCTGCACGCGCCGCTGCGCCTGATCACCGTGGCGCCGGAAATCGACGGCCACCTGGCGCTGGTGCGCGCGCTGGCGGACGCCGGCATCCGCGTGCAGATCGGCCACACGCTCGGCTCGTACGAGGATGGCGTGGCCGCGCTCGAACACGGCGCGGCCGGCTTCACCCACCTGTTCAACGCCATGACCGGCCTGCACCACCGCGAGCCGGGCATGGTCGGCGCGGCGCTGGCGCATGCGCAGTACGCCGAACTGATTCCCGACCTGCTGCATGTGCACCCGGGCGCGATCCAGGTGGCGCTGCGCGCAATCCCGCACCTGTACTGCGTCACCGATTCCACCGCCGCCACCGGCATGCCCGATGGCGAATACATGCTGGGCCGCCAGAAGGTCCACAAGTGCATGGGCGGCGTGCGCCTGCCCGACGGCACCCTGGCCGGCAGCACCCTGACCATGGACCAGGCGCTGCGCAACCTGGTCGGCCTCGGGCTGAGCATCGAGGACGCCTCGAAGCGCGTCTCGACCTACGCCGCCGACTACATCGGCGAGACCGAACGCGGCCGCATCCAGCCCGGCTGCCATGCCGACCTGGTGGTGCTGGACCGTCAACTGAAGCTCAAAGCCGTGTATATCGAAGGAGAAGCGTGTGACCTCACTGATGCTTAAGGAAGCCGTATCGGCGGCCGACTGCGTCGCCGGCCAGCTGGCCGAGGACGGCGAACGCTATGCGGAACTCGGGCGCAAGCTGAGAAGCACGCCGATCCAGAACGCGCTGACGGTGGCGCGCGGCAGTTCCGACCACGCCGCCGGCTACTGCGCCTATCTCACCATGGCGCGCATGGGCCGCATCGTCGCCTCGCTGCCGATGTCGCTGGTGACGCTGCACAAGTCGCCGCTGGTCACGCGCGACACGCTCACCATCGCCATTTCGCAGTCGGGCCAGAGCCCGGACGTGGTCGAGCCGATCCGCTACTTCCGCGGCGGCGGCGCCACCACCGTGGCCTTCGTCAACGACATCGCCTCGCCGCTGGCGCAGGCGGCCGAATGGGCCATTCCCCTGCGCGCCGGCGAGGAGCACAGCGTGGCCGCCACCAAGAGCTTCATCTGCAGCCTGGTGGCCGGCGCGCGCATGGTGGCGCAGTGGCAGCGCGACCCGGAACTGAACGACGGCCTGGCCGCCCTGCCCGAGGCGCTGCGCGCGGCGACCCGGGTGGACTGGTCGCAGGCGCTGGACGTGCTGGCGCCGGCGCGCAACATCATGGTGGTCGGACGCGGCATCAGCTTTCCGGTCGCCCTGGAGGCGGCGCTCAAGCTCAAGGAAACCTCGTCGCTGCAGGCAGAAGCCTTCAGCGGCGCCGAAATCAAGCATGGCCCGATGGCCCTGATCGACGATGGCTACCCGCTGCTGATCCTCGCCACGCGCGGCCCGGCCCAGGCCGGCCTGGTCCAGCTGGCCGCGGAAATGCGCGGACGCGGCGCGCGCGTGCTGCTGGCCGCGCCCGACGACGTGGCCAGCCGCGACCTCACCTTGCCGGTGGCCGCCACGCCCGACCTCGATCCGATCGTGGCGATCCAGGCCTTCTACGTCATGGCGGCCGGGCTGGCGCGCGCGCGCGGCATGGACCCGGACCGTCCGCGCCATCTGAGCAAAGTCACCCGGACCAACTGATCGCGCGCCCAGCAAATGAACGAGCCACTCGACTTCAGGCAGATCGCCGGCCGCCTGACCATGATCCGTTTTCCCGGCACCGTCCTCGACGCGGCCACCGCCGCCTTCCTGCGCGAGCAGCGCATCGGCGGCGTGTGCCTGTTCCGCCAGAACATGACGGACGCCGCGCAGCTGCGGCGCCTGACCGCCGACCTGCGCGCGGCCATGGGACCGAACGCGCTGATCGCGCTCGACCAGGAAGGCGGCGCCGTGGTGCGCTCGACCTGGGTGCCGGCGCCGCCGTCGGCGATGGCGCTGGGCGCGGCCGACGACGCCGAACTGGCCTTCGCGGTCGGCGCGGCGGTGGCGCGCGCGGTGCGCGCGCTGGGTTTCAACTGGAACTTCGCGCCGGTGCTGGACCTGAACAACAACCCGCGCAATCCGGTCATCGCCGAGCGCTCCTTCGGCGCCGACCCGCAGCGCGCCACCGAGCTGGCGATGGCGTGGATGGCCGGCAGCGAATCGGAAGGCGTGGCCTGCTGCGTCAAGCATTTTCCCGGCCACGGCGACACCACGGTCGACTCGCACCGCGCCCTGCCCACTGTCGACAAGCCGCTGGCCGAACTGGAAGCCTTCGAGTTCAAGCCCTTCCGCATGGCCGCGCCGCACGCGCCGGCATTGATGACGGCGCACATCGTCTACCCGGCGCTGGATGCGGACTTCCCGGCCACGATGTCGCGCCGCATCCTGCACGGCCTGCTGCGCGAGCAGTGGGACTACCGCGGCGTGATCATCACCGACGGCATGGACATGCACGCCATCGCCAGCCACTTCGGCGTGGGCCAGGCGGCGGTGCGCGCGCTGGCCGCCGGGGCCGACATGGTGATGGCGCTGGGCACTCCGGCAACCCAGGAAGAGACCATCGCGGCGATCGCCGCGGCGCTGGCCGACGGCACGCTGCCGATGGCGGGCATCGACACCCGCCTGCAGCGCCTGAGCGCGCTGGCCGAGCGTTATCCGTGCGCGCAGGCCGACTACCTGGACGATGCGGCCGACCGGGCGCTGATGGCGCGCGCCTGGCGCAGCGCCCTGAGCACGCGCGGCACGCCGCGCCGCCCGGCGCCGGGCAGCCCGGTGCGCCTGGTGGCGCGCGCCGACGCGGCCAGCGACGGCGTCTCGGAAGCGGGCGTGCCGGCCGCCGTGGTGGCGGCCATGCTGGGCCGCCTGTACCAGGTCGAGCTGCTCACCTACACCGACGCCGAAGCCTTCGACTGGGGCGCCCTGCCCGCCGATGGCCGCTTCACCTTCCTGGCCTCGACCTCGCGCCTGCGCTACGGCCCCAAGGCGCGCGCCGGCTGGAAGCCCGAGCTGCACCTGGCGCTGTGGAATCCCTACCAGGCGCTCGACATCGCCGCCCCCGCCCTGCTCACCTACGGCTTCGCCGCCGCCGCCCTGGACGCGGTCCATGACTGGCTGGCCGGCACCCTGGAAGCGCGCGGCCATATCCCGGTTCCCGGCCTGGCCTGAGTCGGCGCGCAGGCTTGTCAATACCGCACGGAAATGGCCACGGCACGCAGGCGTTTGTGTGACAATATGCGCCTCGTCCGCACTACCCCGGCGGTAAGGGGGTGTAAGCAGGGCGGCCGTATCCGCGGGGTCCTGCGTAACAGGCGTGGGTTCCGTTTCTCTGTCTTCGATTGAAGGATCTTTATGTCCCAGTTTCGTCTTGCCCGTGTCAGCCTGCTGCTGGCCGCCCTCGGCCTGAATGCCGCTCCCGTCCTGACCAGCGGTGCGCACGCCCAGACCAAGCCTGCCGAGAAGGCGGCCGAAGCGCCGAAGGAAGCCGTGCGGGCCGACATGATCAAGCTGATCGACTCGCCCGTGATCAAGGAGCTGATCGCGAAGCAGGACTTTGCCGAGGTCGAAGGCCGCATCAAGCAGGCTGAGGCGATGCCCAATCCGAACCCGTACGAGAGCTATGTCATCAACCGGATGAAGGTTTCGCTGGCGGCCGCCACCCAGAACGAGGCCGTGCTGACGAGCGCGGCGGAAGCGGTGCTCGCCTCGGGCCGCCTGCAGCCGGCCGAGGAGACCGAATTCCTGGCGGGCCTGGGCAATTCCTATTACAACTTGAAAAGCTACGCCAAGGCCATCGAGATCTACAAGCGCTACCAGAAGACCAGCCCGACCCCGGACAAGGTGCGTGACCCGATCGTGCGTTCCTACTACCTGTCGAACGATTTCGTCTCGGCCCGCGATGAACTGCGGCTGGTCATCGGCGAGGCCGAGAAGGCCGGCAAGCCGGCCGACGTGGAAGACCTGCGCCTGCTGGCCAGCTCCGCCGGCAAGCTCAAGGACTGGCCGACCTACGTGGCGACGCTGGAAAAGCTGATCGCCGTCGCGCCAACCGACGCGTACTGGACCGACCTGCTCAACCGCGCGCAGAGCAAGCCCACCTTCAACACCCGCTACCAGCTCGATTTCTACCGTCTCGAAAGCGCCGCCATCAAGACCATGGCGCCGGAGGAGTACGCCGAAATGGCCGAACTGGCGCTGAACGCGCGTTCTCCGACCGAAGCGAAGAAGGTGCTCGACCAGGGATTCGCGGCGAACGTGCTGGGTACCGGCATCAACGCGGCCAAGCACAGGCAACTGCGCGACAAGGCCAACAAGGCCGCGGCGGACGATGCCAAGACCATCGCCAGCGAGGAAGCCTCGGCCGTCAAGAGCAAGGGCGGTGCCGGCCTGGTCAACCTGGGCTATATCTACGTGACGATGGACCAGTTCGACAAGGGCATCGGCTTCATTCAGCAGGGGATCGCCAAGGGCATGGGCGCCAAGACCAACGAAGCCAAGCTGCACCTGGGCGTGGCCTACGCCAAGGCCGGCCGCAAAGCCGACGCCATCAAGGTGTTCGAAGGCCTGAACGGCAATGATGGCCTGAGCGACCTGGCCCACTACTGGATCCTGCTGCTCAACAGCCCTGCCCCGGCAACGGCGACGGCAGCGAAGTAATTCACTGCGTTCAAAAAAAAAGCGGATACCGGCTTCGGTCGGTACCCGCATTTTTTTCGTGCCGGGTCCGCCTGGGCCGCTTGCACCTGGCCCATCAGAGTCCACGCGGGTGTTGCCTCAGCACTTATTATGATCGAACGAGCCGCTTCCCTATCGCGTTTTGTACCTATAATGAAGTCAGCGCGCCGAAGCCGGTGAGCGTTTACCACAGCGGCGCCGCACGCTCTATCAGCCAGGAAAGAGGCCCTCTATGCACCAGCTAGAGCACACCATCGCCTTACGCGCGCTACTTCGCCTTGCCTTGCTGCCATGCTTACTGCTGTGGCAATTGCCCTCCGCCGGCGCGGGTCCCCAGCCTCCCGCGTCGCCGGATGTGGCGGACATGGATCTCGGCGAACTGGTGAAAGTCCGGGTCTCGCCTTTCGACGTGTCGACCTTCCTGGACAAGGGCTACCGCGCCTCGAATTCCGTTTCCGGCTCGCGCTTCGATGCGCCCATCCGCGAATTGCCGTTTGCGATCCAGGCCTTTACCGAAGCCTTTATCGCCGACCAGAAGCCGGTCAACCTCTTCGATATCGCGCGCTACGCTCCCGGCGTCACTTACCGCAGCAACGACGGCACCGAGGGCAACGCCAACCTCGCCATCCGCGGCTTTGCCGTCAGTTCCACCGCCGGCAATGTCCAGGTATTGCGCGATGGCTTCCACGGGCCGTCGATCTTCGACTTCACGAACATTTCCCGGGTGGAGGTGGCCAAGGGCCCGGCCTCCTTCCTGTACGGCCAGGTTGCGCCCGGCGGCATCGTCAACATCATCACCAAGAGTCCGCAGCGCCAGTTCGCGGCAACGGCCAGCGCCCGCTATGGCTCCTACGACCAATACCGTGTCGAGGCGGATGTGACCGGCCCGCTGTCGGACACCCTGTTCTACCGGCTGGCGAGTTCCTACGACCAGGACTTGCACTACTGGGAACCGTACGACGCCCACTCGCGCAACATCTCGCCCTCGCTGCTCTGGCAACCCAATGAGCGCGTCAGTGTGTCGCTCAAGTACGAGAACTTCCGCAAGATCGAGTCGCCGCAGGTCCAGCAAAAGCCCGGCTACAACCGCCAGGCCGGCATCGTGCCGACCCCGGCCGATCCGAATCTCTCGGGTGTCGACGTGCCCGGCCTGCCCGACACCTGGAACACCGCGTCCAACGTCGACTTCCGCCATAGCGACGCCGAGGGCCTGAGCACGTGGATCGACCTGAAGGCCAGCGAGCACTGGAGCGTGCGGGCCGCCTATACGCACCAGAAGTACAAGGTCGACCTGCTGTTCTCGGGTAATGGCGGGATGGCCAACAACACCACCCTGCTCCAGGGGCGCCGTTTCAGGCGCCAAATCTACGACAATGCGGACGACAGCTACGAAGTCCAAGGCACCGGCAAATATGCATTCGGCGGCACCAGCTTGCGCCTGCTGCTCGGCACGCAATATGTGGACCGCAGTTTCAGCAACTGGGCCGCCCAGGCGCCCAACGACCCGGCGCTCGGCAGCATTCCCACCGCGTCCCCGCTGCCGCTCTGGAATCTCGCCGATCCCTCGACCTGGAACCGCAACGTCACGATTCCGATCTCCGCGCTGACGACGAACCGAACCGACCAGAGCACCGAGTCGGTGGACAAATCCATTTACGCAGGCAGCACCTTCGGTTTCTTCAAGGACCGCCTGCTGGTGCTGGCCGGCTGGCGCCGGACGCAGACGGAAAGCCAGCTCACCAACCGCGTGACCGGCCGGACCCAGCCCCCGATCGCCGCCAGCGCCGTCACGCCGCAATACGGCGCGCTCTACAAGCTCACGCCGGAAGTGTCGCTGTTTGGCTCCTACGCCGAATCCTTCGTCCCCGGCACACAGATCCTTAACAATATCGACGGCAGCACCGCGCCCGCCAAACCCACCCATGGCAAGGGCTACGACCTGGGTATCAAGGCCGAGCTATTCGATCGCCGGCTGTCCGGCAGCTTCGTTTTCTTCGATATCCGCAACAGGAACATCGTCAACGATCTGACCTTCCTCGATCCGGGTACGGGCGCCCAGAAGTTCTACAATGTCCAGAGCGGCGAGCAACGCTCGCGCGGCGTCGAACTCGATGCCACCATCACGCCCAGCGACAACTGGCAGATTTATCTCTCGTACAGCCACATGAAGGCGCGCATCATCGAATTGACCGGCAGGGATGCGGCCATCCTCGCCCAGGATCCAGCCACGCTCGATGCCGCCGGGCAGGCCAATTACAAGACCGTCAATCTGTTGCACAACGCGCCTTTGCAAATGAGCGCGCCGAACATCGCCAACGTGTGGACGCGCTACAACTTCACGCAAGGCGGGCTGCACGGGGCTTACATCGACGGCGGCGTGAATTATGTGCGCGACCAGACCCTGCTGCCCGACTCGCCGCCCTCCTCGCGCCAGACCTATGCGCTCATCAATGCCGGGGCCGGCTACGAATGGACCTGGCACGGCCACAAGATGGGATGGCAGCTGCTGGGCAAGAACCTCGGCAACGAACATTATCGGCCCTCGCAAAGCAGCCGCGCGCGTCCCCGCGAAATCGCCCTGACCTTCACGGCCACATATTGAGCATGGGTCTGCCCCGCCAGTATGGCCCTGCGCTCCCAAAAAGAGCGGGTGGCGGCCCCGGTCCCTACCCGCTTTTTGACTGGCCGGCGCTTCACTCCTCCCCGTCAGCCCGCGCCGATGTTGCCAAAATGCTTTTTATGATGGATCGAAACATTTTCGCATCGGGTTTTGTCCCTATAATGAAATCAGGTCGGTGCGCGTTTCACCGCGGCGCTGCATTTCTGTATCAGCTACGGAAGAGGCCCTATGCATCAGCTGGAGCACAATGCCGTCTTGCGCGCGACGCTCAGCGTTGCGTTTGAGTCACGCTTGCTGCAATGGCACTTTCCCCGCGCATTCGTTCCGACCATGAAGGCCAGGTACTGAGCATGCGACCAACCCGCGGCACTGCCGGTTCCTTCCATGCTTTCGGTCCATGGGTCACGGCCTTGCTGCTCATGCTGCCTCTGCCGGTGCTGGCGCTGGGCCAGGAAACGGTCACGGCCTCCCCCAACAAGGTCAAGGCCGCGTTTCTGCGTAACTTCACCCACTACGTGAGCTGGCCGGCGGCCGCGTTCGCCGACGATCGTGCGCGCTGGCGAATTTGTGTACTGGGCAATGATCCCTTTGGTGACATCCTGGACCAGACCCTGACCGGACGGGTCGAACAGGGCCGCGCATTTCAAACCCTGCGTGGAGCGACACTGACTGACATGCCCAATTGCCAGATTGTCTTCATCGCTTACAAGGATGCCGCGAAACGCCGTGCCGCCCTGGCGGAACTGAAAAAATCGCCGGTCCTGACCGTCAGCGATGCGCCCGAATTCCTGCAGGAAGGCGGCATCATCCAGCTGCAAACGGCCGAGCGCGTGGAAATGAGCATCAACCTCGACCAGGCACGCTCCGCCTCGCTGGTGATCCAGACCAAGATGCTGGAAGTGTCGCGCGAGGTGGTGGAAAACGGGGTCGTGAAGAACTGGCGATGATGACATTTTGGCGACTGACCATCCGCAGAAGACTGGTGCTGGTGCTGCTGGCCGCGGCACTGCTGGCCTTCATCGCGGCGGCCGCGGCGTTTGTGCTGTTCGAACGGTTCACGCTCGAAAGCCGTGCCCGGCAAGTCATGGCGCCGTATGCCCAGCTCATTTCCGTCGGTGCGGAAGCCGCGGTGGCCTTCGAGGACGCCGCCCGCGCCCAGGAAATTCTCGACACCTTGCGCGCCACCCCGCACATCCTGCAAGCCCAGATCGCGCTCGAGGATGGCCGGGTGCTGGCGCAATACAGCATTCTGCCTGGCGTGACCGCGTCGATCCCGCCGGCCCGCACCGACCAGGCCTATGTGTATATGGATCGCAATGCCGTCGTGCTGGTGCAGCCGCTGCAAGGTGGAGCGCATTTGCACCTTGCCATGAGCCTGGACGAAATCAACGGCCAGACGCGCAAGACCCTGCTGGTATTTGGCAGCGGAATGGCAGTGCTGCTGGGAACCGTGACCCTGGGGCTGCTGCTGGCGCTGCAACAAGCCATCGTCCGCCCCGTCTCCACCCTGGCCCGGTCCGTGGAACAGGTCCGCTCACGCGCCGATTATCACCAGCGCGTGCCGACCTCGGGCACCGACGAAGTGGCGCGGCTGGGCCAGAGCTTCAACGCCATGATGGAAGCGATCCAGCAGCATGAAGACGCGCACCGGCATCACAAGGACCAGCTCGAGGAAACGGTGCAGCAGCGGACGGCGGAATTGCAGCTGGCCCGTGATCAGGCGGAAGCGGCGAGCCATGCCAAGAGTTCCTTCCTGGCCAACATGAGCCACGAGCTGCGCACGCCCCTCAATGGCATCCTGGGGTATGCCCAGATCATGCAGCAAGACCCGCGCCTCGATGAGCGCCAGCGCGCCGGGGTGAAAGTGATGCGCCAAAGCGGCGAGCATTTGCTGATGCTGATTAACGATATCCTGGACTTCGCCAAGATCGAGGCCGGCAAGACCAGCCTCAGCCAGGACAATGTCCAGCTTGCCCGCTTCGTGCACACCATCGTCGAGATGGTCAGCGTGAAAGCGCAGCAGAAGGACTTGAAGTTCATTTGCGACATCGCGCCCGATGTGCCGCAGTGGGGCTGGATCGATGAAAAGCTGTTGCGCCAGGTGCTGCTCAACCTGCTGTCGAACGCCATCAAATTCACCGACCGCGGCCAGGTGCTGCTGCAGGTCAGCCTGAGCCCGCCCGCGCGGCTGCGTTTCGAGGTGCGCGATACCGGCAGCGGCATCGATGCCGCCGAACTCGAGACCATCCTGCAGCCCTTCGAACAGGTGGGCGACGCGAAACACCGGCTCGGCGGCACCGGCCTCGGCCTGGCCATCAGCCAGCAATATGTGCGCCTGATGGGCAGCGCGATCCAGGTCGAGAGCGTGCTCGGCCAGGGTAGTAGCTTCTGGTTCGAGCTCGAGGTGCCGGCCGGAGTGGCGGTCGACCCGCCCCCCGCGCCGACCAGGGTGGTGACCGGCTATCGGGGGCCGCGCAAGAGCGTGCTGGTGGTGGACGACCTGGCCGAGAATCGCGCCTTGGTGGACGATATGCTCAGGCCGCTGGGTTTCGAGCTGATCGATGCCGCGAACGGCCGCGAAGCGCTGGAAACCGCCCAGCTTGTGCTGCCGGACCTGGTCCTGATGGATGTCGTGATGCCGGAGATGGATGGCTTGGAGGTGACGCGCCGCCTGCGTGGCCTGGCGGCTTTCAAGAGCGTGCCGATCATCGTGGTGTCCGCCAGCGTATCGAGCAGCGATCTCGAGAAAAGCTTGTCCGCCGGTGCGAATGCTTTCCTGCCGAAACCGATCGATCTGAATGCCCTGCTCGAGCAGATCGCGCGGATGCTGCAGCTGGACTGGATCCATGCCTCAGCGCCGGAAACGCGGCCGCCGGAGGCGCACACGGCCGAGCCACTACTGATACCGCCGCAGGAAGAGCTGGAAATTCTGCATCACCTGTCCAAGATGGGCAACATGCAAAACATCCTGCAAAGGGCGGCCCATCTGGCCGAACTCGACCCGCGCTACGCTCCCCTGGCCAGCCAGTTGGGTTCGCTGGCCAAGAGTTATCGCTCGAAAGCCATTCGCACGCTGGTGGAGCAGTGGATGAACGACAATCGGGTGCAGTAAGCCCGCCCCCCTGCGGATCGGCGCCGCTTCAGATCGCGGTCAGGCCGCCATCGACGGCCAGCTGGTGGCCGGTCACGAAGGAGGATTGCTCGGAGCACAGCCACAGCGCCGCGTTGGCGATTTCCGACGGTTCGCCGAAGCGGCCGATCGGGTGGCCCTTGCGCAGCTTGTCTTCGCGCAGCGGTTCGCGCTTGAGCGCACGCGCCATGGTCGGGGTGTTGATCACGCCCGGGCACACGCTGTTGATGCGGATGCCTTCGGCGGCATATTCGACCGCGGCGGTCTTGGTCAGGCCGACCACCGCATGCTTGGTGGCCGCGTAGATCGGCTGGGTGGGCGCGCCCACCAGGCCGGCCACCGAGGCGGTGTTGACGATGGAGCCGCCGCCCTGCTTGAGCATCTGGCGGATTTCATACTTCATGCACAGCCAGGCGCCCTTGAGGTTGACGTTGACGATGCGGTCGAAGGCATCTTCGTCGGTGTCGCCCAGCTGCCCGGCCTCGTCCTCGACGCCGGCATTGTTGAAGGCGCAGTCGAGACGGCCGTACATGGCCACCGTCTTGTCGATCAGCGCTTCGACTTCGTTGGCGCGGGTGACGTTGGTGTGCACGAACAGCGCCTTGCCGCCCTGCTCGACGATCATCGCCGCGGTGGCGTGGCCGCCATCGACCGCGGTGTCGGCCACCACCACGGTGGCGCCGGCGCGCCCGAAGGCCAGGGCCGCGGCACGTCCGATTCCGCTCGCCGCGCCAGTGACGAGCACTACTTTACCTGCGAACGAGGTATCTTTCTGCGTTGCTTTCAACATGTGATGGCGCCTTAAATGTTGGTTCAGAGAATTATTTACTTCTCTCAAGAAACATCATAACGCACATCTCATTGCTTGTCAGCAAGTGTTGTCGACTCGAAACAGAACGATGGGGAAAGCTGCGCTGTGCCCGCCGCGCCGGCACAAAAAAGACAGGCAGGCGCTATGGCGCCGTGCCTGTCACGAAGAGACGGGTTTGATATTAAACAATGTCTCTTAAGCTAAGCTTAGCGGTCCCATCAGTGGCGCACGCGCTTTTCCTGGGAGCGCTGGTGGGCCGAGATGCGCGACAGCTCGCCCATTTCCTCGGCCAGGAACTCGAGCAGATCGTCGACGCTGACGATGCCGGTCAGCGCGCCGGTGCTGTCGACCACCGGCACCCGGCGGATGCCGCGAAAACGCATGCGCTCGATGGTGCCGACCACGTCGTCGGTCTCGGCGGTGACGAGCAGGTCGTCGCTCATGATGTCGCCCACCAGCAGGCTGGCCGGGTCGAGTCCGAGCGCGATGACCGAGACCACGATGTCGCGGTCGGTAATGATGCCCACCGGAATACGCTCGCCGTCGGGCTGCTCGACCACGACCAGGTCGCCGACATGGTGGGTGCGCATCATCAGGGCGGCGTCCTGGACCGTTTCCTCACGGGTGCAGGAAATGGTTTGCACGGTGCAGATTTCGCCAATTCGCATGATGTCCTCCTGAGTCGCTACGCGCCCGCACCAGCGCGAACGCGATATGCACGCTATCGCGGGCTAACGGCAGGGAGTTTGATTTGGCTCAAACCGGCGCGGCACCGGCCCGATTAGGGCTTGGTTTCGCCGGGCAGAGGCAGGAAGCAGGCGTCGACAACTTGCAGATCATTGTCTTTGGCGAAATTGACAACGAAATGGTAGGCCAGCGGTTCGAGGGTCTTGAGGTCGCCGTTGACGACCACGGCCTTGACGCCGTTGAGGACGGTCGGGCGCACATAGGGCGAATAGGCCAGGTGGGCATTGCGGCCGCCCGAGCCTTCCGGACGGAAGCACGACATGGCGCCGCACAGGCGTTCGGCCCAGTCGCTCGGGCGGAACTGCCTGCCATTGCTGGTCAGGCCAAGAATGAAAAACTCCTCGGAGATTTCCTTCTTGCTGTCGGTAGACTCGGCCATAGACGGGCGTTTGAACCAATAAATGCTGAAAAATCCCCGCCGCTGCCGGCGGGCCAGAATTCGCAGTGCTGCGGATCTTCGGTATTATATCTTATAGAAGAGTTGGAGTTGGAGCTTTGCAAGCCGGATTTCACGGTTTCGTCGTCCGGCAGCGGTTTTGCACCCGGCTGGTGCAAGCATCTCAACCCAGCCAGGCCGCGCTCGACAGCAGCAGCAAGAGCATCATCCATAATAGCAAAGCCCGCCATACCAGGCCGACGGTGGACTGCAGCGCGCGCGCATTGGGTTCCTCGCCCGGCATGATGTCCGCGTCGCTCTCGGTGAAATCGACGGTGGCCGCATCCGGCGGCAGCACCTTGGGGGCGTTTTCGTTGGGGGTGCCCAGGCGCACGCCCATGGCGCCGCCGCCGGCCGACAGAATGATGCCGCGCGCTTCGTCGGCCCAGCGGTGGGCGAAGTTGCGCCAGGCGTAGATGGCGTCCTCGAAGTTGCCCACCACGGCGAAGGCGATCGCCGTCAGGCGCACCGGCAGCCAGTCGATCCAGTAGAAGGCCTTGGCGGCGAACTGGCCGAAGGCTTCGTTGCGCATATGCTCCGGTTCGTTCCAGGCGCGCGCCAGGTATTCCGACACGCGGTACAGCACGGCGCCGGCCGGACCCAGCGGCAGGAACCAGAAGAACACCCCGAACACATTGCGGTGGGTGGTGACCAGGGACTTTTCCACGGCGATGCGGGCCACCTCGGTCGTTTCCATGCCGACCGTGTCGATCCGGGTCCATTCGGCCAGCAGGCTGCGCGCGGCGGCCTCGTCGCCGGCCGCCAGGGCCAGCTGGATCGAGGTGAAATAGTGGCTGTAGTGGCGAAAACCCAGGGTCAGGTAGACCAGCAGCACGTTCCAGGCGAAGGCGGCGAAGGTCCAGCCCATGTGGTGGAAGTACCAGTGCAGGCCGCCGATGGGGATCAAGAGGCCGCCCATCATCAGCAGCCAGCCCAGGCGTCCGTTGGCGGCGTCGCCGGCATTGAACCAGGCTTCCATGCGCATGGCGAAGCTCTTGATCTCGCCATAGACCAGGTTATCGGCCCGCAAGGGCTTGAGTTGCTCGATGAGCAGAGCGCACAGAATGGAAAGAAATGTCATCGACCCTACCTCGTGAAATGAAGCAATACTGCAATGCCCGCTACGATAGCGCATGGCTGCTGCGGAATCAAACTTATTGCCCTTCTGTTACAGCATCCTAAGCGCGCAGGAAATGGAACAGGTTGCGCAGCATGCCGGCGGTGGCGCCCCAGATGAAATAGCGCTGCCACGGCATGGCGTAGAAACTGCGCCGCCCTGCCTCCTCGGGCAGCGCGAAGGACATGCGCTGGTGGTGCATGCCATTCATCAGGAAAGCCAGCGGCACTTCGAATACCTCGGCCACTTCATTGGGGTCGGGCGCCAGGGTGAAGGGCGGGCGCACCAGGCCTACCACCGGGGTGACCTGGTAGCCGGTCACCGTGAAATAGTCGGGCAAGGTGCCGATCACCTCCACGTGGCGGCGCGCCAGGCCGATCTCTTCCTCGGTTTCGCGCAGGGCGGTGTCGAGCGGCGAACTGTCGTAGGATTCGGCGCGCCCGCCCGGAAAGCTGATCTGGCCGGGATGGTCGGTCAGGTGGGCGGTGCGCTGGGTCAGCAGCAGCTGCGGGCCCTCCTCGCGCAACACCAGTGCGATCAGCACGGCGGCGGCGGTCCTGGGGGCGCGCTGCGCCAGGGCTTCGTCGAAGCGCTCCGGGGTCCACAGCGCGGACGGCGCGGCGAAGCGTTCGCGCAGCCACTCGGGCGCCATGCGTTCCGGCGGCAGCGCCGCTTCGCCGCCGAGCGCGTCGACCGGCAATCGTTCAGGATCGAAGGGAATCTTGGCCAAAGTGGCTCCTTACAACGAAAAAAGGCACCCGGTAACGGATGCCTTTTTCACAACACGGCTACCTGGATTACACAGCAGCAGCGCTGGATGCGCGACGGTTTGGCAGTTTCTCTTTGATACGTGCCGATTTACCCGAACGCTCACGCAGGTAGTACAGCTTGGCGCGGCGCACATCGCCACGACGCTTGACTTCGATCGACGCGATCAGCGGCGAGTACAGCTGGAACGTACGCTCCACGCCTTCACCCGACGAGATCTTGCGAACGATGAAGTTCGAGTTCAGGCCACGGTTACGACGCGAGATCACGACGCCTTCGTAGGCCTGGGCGCGCTTGCGGGTGCCCTCGACCACGTTGACGTTGACGACCACGGTGTCGCCAGGTGCGAAGTCAGGAATCGACTTACCCAGACGGGCAATCTCTTCTTGCTCAAGTTGTTGAATCAGATTCATTTTTAACACTCCGAAAACCATCGTGCTGGCGCTAGCTTCGCCCAGTAGAGGATGGGGTTAGCCACACCGGCGACATGCCGGGGACTGGTACTGCGCAGGTTTTCTAGCGAACTATAAACCTGCCAAAAATTGTTCGTCGGCCTTGCTCAACTGCCCGGCGCCACGCGCCCTGGCCAGCAGATCGGGCCGTTTCCTCGCGGTCGCTTCCAGCATGCGCTGGCGGCGCCACTTGAGGATCTCGGCGTGGTTGCCGCCCATCAGGACCGGCGGCACGTCGGCCCCGTCGTACTGCTCGGGCCGGGTGTAATGCGGCGCGTCCAGCAAGCCGTTGACGAAACTGTCTTCGATGGCCGAAGCATCGTCGCCCAGCACGCCGGGCAATTGCCGCACCACCGCGTCCATCAGTGCCATGGCCGGCAATTCGCCGCCCGAGAGCACAAAGTCGCCGAGGCTGATTTCCTCGTCCACGCAGCGGTCCAGCAGGCGCTGGTCGACCGCTTCGTAGCGCCCGCACAGCAGCACCAGGCCGCTTTCCTGCTTGAGCTGCATGACCCGTTCATGCCTCAGCGGCTTGCCTTGCGGCGACATGAACACCACCCGCGGCACCGGCAATTCCTGCATCACCTGGCGCTGCTTGGCCGCGCCGATGGCAGCTTCCAGCGGCTTGGCCAGCATCACCATGCCCGGTCCGCCGCCGTAGGGGCGGTCGTCCACGGTGCGGTGCTTGTCGCTGGTGAAATCGCGCGGATTCCAGGTCGTCAAGCCCCAGCGCTGCTGCTCGAAGGCGCGCCGGGTGACCCCCGACTGCGTCAACGCGGCAAACATTTCCGGAAACAGGGTGATGACGTCAAACTGCATCGCACCGCTCCTTGTCGCCAGGCTTAATAATCCAGACCCCAGTCGACGGTGATCGTCCTGGCGGCCGTATCGACCGTCTTGACGAAGTGCTCGACGAAGGGGATCAGGCGCTCGGGCGCCTTGTCCGCGCCGGTCGGCACCGGCTCGACGCGCAGGATCGATTGCGCGCCGTTGTGCATCATGTCGCTCACGCGGCCCAGGGCCTCGCCTTGCAGATTGAGCACATCGAGCCCGATCAGATCGGACCAGTAATATTCGTTCTCCGGCAGTGCGGGAAATGCATTGCGCGGGATCGACACGGCGGCGCCTTTCAGCGCTTCCGCGGCATCCCGCCCGAGCATGCCCACGATCTGGGCAACTACCTCACCACCGTGCATCTTTGCCGTCCGTACGCTGACGGACTGCAGGCTGGGTTTGTCCAGCCACCAGGTTTTCACGGCCAGCAGCGCATCCGCATCGGTCGAGAACGGTGTCACGCGGATCGAACCGGTGATACCGAACGGACCTGAAACATAACCGACCTGAACCAGGTCTTCGGGTGCGGCCGACTCGCTCAAACCAGGACCAGACTTAAGCTGCAGGCTGCGACTTGACCAGACGGGCCACGGTTGGCGACAGTTGTGCGCCAACGCCTTGCCAGTGAGCCAGACGGTCGGCTGCAATGCGCAGGCCGACTTCGCCACCGGCTGCCATCGGGTTGTAGAAACCGATGCGCTCGATGAAGCGGCCATCGCGGCGATTGCGCGAGTCCGTTGCAACGATGTTGAAGAACGGGCGCTTCTTGGCGCCTCCACGAGCTAAACGAATAACGACCATAATAATTCCAAAAAGTTGTGCTGGGCGGAAAAAGCCGACAATTATAGCGCGCTATGCCGCGCAGCAGCAAGCGTTAATGACAACAGGCGCGCGTTCGGGCCGAATCAAAGATTATCGCTCATTTCGGGCCGGGACGCCATGGCTGATCCTGCCCCCAGGCCGAGCGGCCTGCAAAAAACTGCTGTGCAAGGGCGGCTTTTGGCCGATACTTGCGGGTTTTCCATCTCCAGCTAATCCCATGCCGGCACCGCACAAGAACAAGACCTTCGCCACCCTGCTCGCCATGCTGCTGGGCGCGCTCGGCGCGCACC
>CAMLHI010000012.1 GCA_946479705.1 uncultured Oxalobacteraceae bacterium | reverse complement strand
GAATCAGTGTCCAGTTTGGCGTGGAATGGGTGTCCAGTTTGGCGCGGAAAACGCAGGCAATAGCCCACGACAACGAAATTCGTGTGCTGCGAGCCCTGCACCGCTTCGGCTGGCTGCGCACGCGTGACCTAGCCGCACTAGCGTGGCAGCGCTGGCAAGTGCGACCGCTCGGCGAGCCGGATTTCAGGCCCCCAGCAGCGTCGGCCTCCGGGCTGAGGATGGCGCAGCGGACTATGTGCCGGCTATTCAAGGCGCGACAGGTGCTGCGCGGTCAGGCGCCGAATGGCAGCGTGATTTATGCGCTTGCCGAGGCCGGGGCTCGACGCTTGCAGCGCCTGGGCGTGCCGGCAAAGTCCGGCAAGGACCTGGTGCGTAGCTTCAGCAGCGCGCAGTTCCGGCACCGGTGCATTGCGAACGAAATCGCCATCGGCGCCATCATCGCTGGTCTGCGGGTTTCTACGGAGCGCGAGATTGCGCAAAACCGCTGGCTTGGTGGCGACGCCGGCATCGCCGGCAAGAAGCCAGACGTATTGCTGCACCATGGCGGACAAGTCTGGCTCGTGGAAGTGGAGAAGAGCCGGAAGAATGCGAAGGACTATGCGCAACTGCTGCAGTGGCTGGCGCAGGTGGGCATCGACGCACTGCGCCCCTCAGGTCCTACGTTACTAGACAAGGGCCTGCACTGGGCAAAGGTCGTATTCGTCTGTACGCCAGCATTCCAAGCAAAGCTCTGCCGCGACCTTGCAACAGCGGGTTGGGAAAAGAATGCAATCGACAGCATCATCATGTTCAAGCCGTCGCTATACTCTTTCGAGGACATAGTATTTTCATCTTGAGGTATGGGAGCGGCTTGGGTCGGTACCGCTCCGACAGCTTGATTCTCGTCCCGGCACAAATTTCGCCGGGCGCCCCGCCGGACGCGTCACCGACCCCGGCGGGGTTTTTCGTTTAATGGCATACCCCTGGCTGTAGGCCAGGCGCTGCTATCTGATATGGCTTTTGTCTCACGCGATGGTGTCGGGACCAGCAGGCCGCTCGTCATGCGCCGATAGTAGGTTGCCCGACTGATGCCTTGCGCCGCCCAAGGTTCCCCCTCGGCGGAGCAAGTCGCCGGCCGGCCGCCACACTTGCCGCGCGCGGGCTAAATGGCGGAGAATTTTTCATCGCTGAACTGCCGCCAGGTCCACCTCATTAGCGTATCGCTGTTAGCACGATTGAGCCGGCTCAACTTCCGGTGCTAGGCAGAGCAGCATGTACTCGATGAATTTTTCTCGGGCAGCGCTCGCATCTAACACCCATGAGCGATATGGCCGCAGCGGTTCTGACTTGAGCTTTCCAATGATTTCGGCATAGAGAGCACGCCGGGCGATATTCCCATCCCGCTCGCGGATTCCGGTCCAAAACGTCGGGTCCTGCCAGAAGTTGCCCGCAATATCTGCGATAATTTCCTCGTTCACAACGTCCCCCCACCCTTCCGGTACAGGTTCCCGATGAGTTATTCTCAAATATCCCTGTGCCATCTCTTCTATTGTCGAACGCCTATCGAACGCATCCGGCAGAACGCAGTCACGCATAATGTATGAAACCAACTCAGCATGTTCTGCCCGCCGCCTCAGACCCAGTACATGGCTGGCCTCATGTCCTGCGGTCCAGAGCGGCCGATGACCGCTCGCCCCACGCTTATAACCTGACAGAAACACACAGCTGCCCTCAGTTACTCCATGCAGGGTGTCAATCGGTTCATAAAGAACGACCTCAACATCAAATAGGCGGCACGCCTTCGTCGCAAGCATATAGTCTTGGTCAGGATAGCTCTTGAGCAGCTCTAGGTGTGCATACCTGGGATGATTGTTTTGAAACTCATCAAGAAGCGCTCGGGCTCTAACCAGTTCTTCAGCGCTTAGTAGTAGTGGCGCAATGCTCTCTGCTGTTTGGGCAATCATGGCTGACTACAAAGACGATGAAGCCAGCAGTCTACCTCAACGGTTGCAACCCAGCAGGCCGCTCTTCAACCGCCGATAGTAGGTCGCGCGACTGATGCCTTGCGCGGCCCAAGGTTCACCCTCGGCGGTACGCGTCGCTGGCCGGCCGCCACGCCTGCCGCGCGCGGACTGGATGGCAGAGAATTTTTCATCGCTGAACTGCCGCCAGGTCCATCTCGCCACACTTCTCGACACGGCCCTTACTTCCGAAAATGACAGTGGCGGCGCGAAGACGTTGAGCTTTTCCGCTTGTCCCAGAACGGCGCGCTGCCAATGCTCGGGCATAGCGGCATTGCGCTTGTATTCCCTTATCCACTGGTACGCCCAGGCGCGCAGCTCATCGAACAAGATACAGTTGCGGCCCAGACCGAGCGTTTCACACGGCGTACGGCGCTTGGGCAATTCAACGTATTCGGCCAGTTCACCCAGCTCATAAAGCCGTTGGACCCATAGCGTGCGCCAGGCGTCGTGAAACGGGTTTTTCGCGATGAGACCAGCGTAGCCAGGGTCGGCACCCAGCTTCGCAAGGAACGCTTGCTGCACTGCCGCCGCATAGCGAATCGGAGCGTCACGCGCTGCATCGCTCATACCGACAGGCGTCACAAGGCCGTAAAACAGATGGGCATGGGCGTTCGCCGGATTGATGACGGTCAGCGTTGGCGGTGGCAGATTGGCCTTTTCCCACGCGTATGCGGCACCTCGATAGTCGAGGTCAAAAATCAGCCACGCCACTTCGAGCGGTGCGTTGGGCTGGAGATGTCTGAACTGCAACGCAGTGGCGGTTGGGCGAACGACAAGTCCGCAAGTGAGGTCATTGGCACAGTATGGCCGGCGTGGAAGCCGGGCTTGAAAAATAGTGGAGGTATCCATCGGGGCTTGCGCCCCGGCGGTGCGTTACTTCAAAAATGTCCTTGTACTGCAAAATCCCCAATGGTTGTCCTCATGCGCATGCCGGGGCTTTTCTATCAGGTGGTTAATAGGCGCGCGCCGCCGACTGTCCGCGTGTTTGAACGCGGGGCCGGCAGCTGCGCGAGTTGGAATCGACCGCCCGGTCCGCGCTTAAGCCAGCAGCGGGGTCGGGGAGGCAGGTAGTTGGTCTTGGCAAAATCAAGCGCGATGTAGTGCGCACGTTCGACGTCAGAAATCGCGTGATGGTTGGCCATCTTCTCGTCCATGCGTGACAGGTTCAGCTGCCAGCGGGCGCCATCGACCAGGGCGCTTGAGCCGCGCGCGGCATGCTGCGAACCGGCATCAGCAGTGGATGCCCGGTTGGCATGGTGAATGCCCATCACAGCTGCACCCGTGGCCTTCGCGAGGCCTTCCATGGCGACGACAAAGGCCGTCATCTCGGAGCTGTTGTTCTCGTCACCGCCATGCATACGACGCAGAGGGTCGACGATGATGAGCCGCGCCCCGTCTCCCAGCACTCGTAGTTCTTCATAGAGCGCAGTCGGGCGGTCATCAGCGACCAGGGTGCAGGACTCGCCTGACATGGGCAAGAGCACGAGGTTATCGTAGAGGGCTGCACAGCCCTGCTCGTCCAGCGAGAGCAGGCTGCGAATACGTTCGGCAAGCAGACAGTCGGATTCCTCTCCCGCGAGGAAGACAACCTTGCCGGGCAAGGAGGACGGGAACAGCCCACTGGCGACTGGACGGCCAAGAGCCAGGGAAGTGGCGATGTCGAGGGCGAGCTGCGACTTGCCAGTTGCGCCCGGCGCCACGAGCAAGCCGAATGTTCCAGGCAGCAGGCCAGGTAACACGAAGTCGAGTGGTGGCAAGGGGGCGGTCAGTGCCCACGCTAAGTCCAGGGGCTTCAGCAGCATGGCGCCTCCCCTGTCCTATACTTGGCTTGAAGCATAGTGCTCATTCGCCGCCCTCCAGCCGTGCCAGCTTGCGTTCGGTGCTAGCGCGCAGGCTGCCCGCAACGGAATACGACTGCTTGTTACACGGCTTGATTGCAACAGGTGCCGCATCCTGACTTTGCGCCTCGGTGGCAGGTTCGAGCAGTCGCTGGGACAGCCAGCTGTAGAAGGCGTCTGGGTGCCAGAAGACGCGGTTGCCCAGCTTCGCGGGCGCAGGCAGGATGCCTTCGTTAATCCAGTTCTCGACCGAGCGGATGGAAATGTCCAGCAGGTCAGCGACGGCCTGTTTCGACAGTGGCGTAAAGGGTGTGTGGTGAAGTGTCATGAAGGACCTCCGTAGTTCAGGTCCTCCGTATAGGTAAACGCAAACGGAAATCACGCGCTTTTCGCGCAGATGACCACAAGATTTTTGTAACGCAATGTTGCCGACTGATTCCAGGTCGATTGTCAATGGCAAATCAGTGGCAAACAGCTGTGGATTGCCACTGCACGCAGCTTTGCGCAACGACACGAAGACACGCGCAAGTCGTTGATTTATAATGAGCTGAATTAACCCGCGAACATCGTTTCAAGCACGAAAAGCCCGTTCGGGACGCAGAGGCCGGAGGTTCGAATCCTCTCACCCCGACCAAATTTCCTCAGTCAATTCAGCAACTTAACATTACTACTCTGAACCGCTCTGCACATCAATGCAGAGTAAATTGCCGCTTCGACTGTCCCAAGAATGTCCCAAACATTCGAGTCGATTGCCAACTGAGGTGTACTGTCCATAGCGGACACGCTTGTATCAAGCCGCCTGTGGCTGTTTGCTGAAGTCCCTGCCCAATTCAAAAACCCTGAAACGGGTGCGACCTGGACTGGCCGTGGCCGCGCACCGCTCTGGCTCAATGGCAAGGACAGGGAACAGTTCCGCATCAAGGCCTAATTAAAAATACGCTCGAAAAATGCCCAATCAGCTGATTGACTCCACCGTCGTTCGCGCCGAGCTAAGAACTTTGAGCCGTGGCAGCCTCCTTGTTATCGCCGAACGAGCCGCAGAGTTCATTCCAGCAGACCGATTGAGTGCCCTATTGGGAGACTTCGTGAAGCTTGAGGGAGACACCTCCAAAACAATGCGCCCCGTAGCAGCACTGTTCGACGACGTACGCGAGTTCTTCAATGCCGCGATGGCAGGGAATTATTACGAGGCCGTCGATATCAATAACCGAGGCCGGCAGGAGCAGTCTGGTGGCACAGACGCTTTCGTTGCGGAGTTCGACCGGCTCTTGCGCCGATGTATACTCGGTGCAAATCAGGGTGAGTTTGTAGGGGTTCGAAATAGTATCGAACTTCTGTTTGCATTGCTGCGCCATGTTGACGAGGGAAACGACGAAGTCCTGTTTTTCGCCGACGACGGCGGGTCGTCGAATGTCGGGGCCAATTGGCACTCTGCACTTCCTGCCTATTTCAAATGCTTGGCGGCTACCTTGCCATCGGCCGAATTTGCGCGCACCGTTGTATCGACCATCAATGAATTCGTGAGCTACAACCGAGCGCATTTCTTGACTGCCGCGCATGTCGTCGCCGACGATACCCAACGCGCCGCCCTGGGCAGGCTCGTCCCTCCAGTGGCATGATTCCAACGCAATGGCCATGTGCCTCGGCGAACCGAGTAATCAGGTGCGCGAACATTGGCGTCATCTTTACCTGCGTAGGCGGCTTCTTTCCACGTGATTCATGGACGGTAGATACCGAACCGACTCGCAAGTTGCCCTTCGTTGGAAAATCCAAAAAGACATCATGACTGCAATGAACTTCTTGTTCCGAAAACCCCAGCTCCCTATCATCATAGACACGGGTACCGAACTCATTGGTGCCAAATCCTGGGTAAGCTGCGAAAGGCAGTTGGCGACCGTCACTTTCGTGGACTTGGCGCCGCGCGACGTCATCGACGCGACTGCGGAAGCGTTTTCCCTGCATCCAGAACACATGGCCTTCTCGGCCCTGACGTTCAAGAAGCGGTGGACGAAGATGGCTATCATTGAGCTCTACAACAGCTCAAAGGGACCCGGGCGCCAAGAGTATCCGACCACATCACTCGGCAACAAGAGCCTAGAGAAAGTGGTCAAGGACATCGTGGAGCTGCTGGCTACTTCAAAATAGGTGCTTCATGTTGCGATAAACAAGATAAATCGTTTATACGATGAACCGTTTGGCATCGGCAAAGAAACATTTAATTCAGGCATGAGCGACAGACTGGCCATCAACTGTCAAAAAGAAAATCTTCAAAGGCAAGTTCCGAATAATGGCTACATCATACAAATGGCAGTTCGCCCCACGATTTCGCCGCAACGTGTTTGGCTGGAAGTCTGACACGCCCATCCAGCGCATCAAGGAAGCGGTCACTGAAATCAAGGCCGTAGCCAAGAAGGAGCCGCTCCTGGCCGCCCGTCAGACCCGCGGACGCTCATACGCGCAGCACGGGACTATGCGGCGGAGCGGCCCGAGTTTGCTCTGGCGGCCGGTATGACTGCGCTGAGAGGCATCGCCAGCGGATGGGGCTAGACATCACTGGCGTCGACGTGCTGGATGCGTACGCGGCCGTGATGACGGCGGCCGGTGCTGCGGGAGTGGATATGAAAATGGTGAATGCCGATGTGCGGGCGATTATCGCGACCAGCCGAAGTGGCGGCGAGTTTGTAGGGCGGGTGTTGGCGCGACAATTGGCGATTTGATGGAAGACTTGGAGAGGTCGCAGCGCTTTGCCGAGCACTCTGACCCAGCATAGCAACGCAATCGACAAAGACAAACTCGCATAGTACTAGCGGCGGGGACAACAAGGTGCTGTGGTCTAATTTGCCCGGTCCATCGGACGATGGCGGCTTGCTCGAGTTCTGGCTGTTCATACCCAGTTTATCCTCGATCGCATCCATGCGTGCAAAGAGAACGTCGATCAGACGGTCCTTGTCGGTGTCGGACATCTGCGTGAGGTCGGGACGGGGTGGCTTCGGTGGCATGCCGACATGATGCGGCAATTGGCAACAGTTTACAACAACTTATTGCCGTGTTCACTCAGGCTGAATAGTTACCTGTCTACGACGGTGCCAGCTTTGGACAAACCGCTGGGAGACTAGCGCTAAATCGCCGTCCAGGCCCCGCACGCCAAGCACTCTACTCACGGTCGACGCTGTTCGGGGAGAGACGTGAACGATAGCGATACGCTCGTTAAATCGAGCGCTATGGATATAATGTTCGATTAATCGAGCATTAGTGGACAGGCGACACGCGCTCGCGTAGGATGCTCGTTAAATCGAGCCTTGACGCCATAATGAATGATTTGACGAACATGAAAGTACAACAGTCGGCAGTGCTCAGCAAGCACCTCGCGCAGGAGGTTGTCCACCTCGGACAACTTCTTGCTCGTTTGCGCCACGCACGTAACGTCAAGCAGGTCGATGCGGCTCTGCGCGCAGGGCTATCACGCAATACGGCCTACCGCATAGAGAAGGGCGACCCCGGCTTGGCGATTGGACAGGTGCTACGGTACCTGGAAGCAATTGCACCAGGGACCACACTGACAGGCCTGCTGCTGGAGTCCGACCCGGCGCTCGCTTCCCTACAAGCTCGGGAATCGACGAAGCGCGTACGAGACCTAAGTGCTGCGGAACTCAAAGACTTGAACTTTTAGAACCTGCCGCGCAATGGTCAGGCCTTTCACCTAAAGTGGGATTGTGATGGCTGTTAAAGAATTGAAGCTGATGACCTTCGCATACTTGGGCGAAAGCTGGGCGCCTTGCGGGCAACTCACGATGACCGAGCAGGGCCCAAAGCTGCTGGCATCGAGTTTCGCCTACGGTCTAAACTACCTTCATCGCGCAGATGCCATCGAGGTTGACCCGGTCAGCTTGGCTATCCGCGGGCCTCAGTCCATAAAGGGCAAGCTGCTACTGCCCGTCAACAACCTGGTGAGCTTCGGCGGCATCCGCGACGCCGCGCCAGACTCTTGGGGGCGCCGGGTTATCGAGGCAAAACTCAAAGTGCCTGCAAACAGCCTGTCAGAGTCGCAATACCTACTCCATGCGGGCAGCGAAAGGGTCGGCGCGCTGGACATTCGCTCCAACATCAAGGACGAGCCAACGGGCGCCACTGGCAGCGTTCTCGCGCTGGCATACCTGATGGAGGCTGCTGAGCGCATCGAGGCCGGCGGGGACGTCCCGGCCAACCTTGAATACATCTTCATGGCTGGGTCAGCGCTCGGCGGCGCCCGGCCCAAAGCCTCTGTGCGCGACGCAAACGGCTCCCTGTGGCTCGCAAAGTTTCAAAGCAAGAATGACGCCTTCGACATCCCTGCGGTCGAGTGTGCTTCGTTGCTGCTCGCACGGGAGACCGGCTTGAACGTGCCCCCTGTGAACACGCGCATCATCGGCGACCGCCGCATCATGATGATTCGACGCTTCGACCGCTACTGGCTGGCGCAGGGGTCGCAGCCCACCGCGGCAACGGACTTGATGCTCTTGCCCGCCGACGGCTTGACCGAGCGCCGCATGGGATTCGTGAGCGGCCTGACCCTGGTGGGATGCGACGAGACGGAATCGCGGACAAAATCCTATGCCGACCTCGCCCTCGCCGTACGAAAATATTGCCATCCGAGCGTGATTCGAGCGGACAACGAAGAGCTCTTCAAGCGGATGGTGTTCAACATCTTCGCGAGCAACGATGACGACCACTTGCGAAACCACGGATTTCTCTGGGACCCTCGGCTGCCCGGATGGCGCCTCAGTCCCCTCTACGACGTACTGCCGCGGCCAAGCCTCGCTACCGAGCGCTACCTTCACTTGGGTATTGGCCCGCAGGGTCGTCTCGCAACGCTCGACAACGCGCTGGGGGGGCATGCAATGTTCTCGTTGAGCCTGCCCCGCGCTTGCGAACTGGTTGGCGACGTCTGGCGAGTGGTTCGGGAGTGGAAGGTGTCATTCGAGCACTCAGGCGTCTCGGCCAACGACATCGCCAAGATTGCGCCTGCGTTCAGGCACTTGGATGGCATCAGCACGGCGGGCACGCGCAAACTGTTGCCCTGATGAGTCCTACCGACTCGCTGTTTTGTTTTCTGGACAGTTCAGTCGCACCGCATCGGCGGGGGCAGGCCTTGGCTTCGCCAAGCAATGATGTGAAGGCCCCGCACCGGCAAGTCTTGCAGGTGCGGGGCCCGTGCGCAGCTTATTTCACGAAGCGGGCCAGCAGGCGGATGTAAGCCACCTGGTAGCCGTTCGAGTTCTCGGAAATCGACCAGGAAGCGTCCGGCCACAATCCGTTGAAGTCTTTGTAGCTCTTCTGCGGCGGTTGTTGGTAAGGCGGCAACGGCGGCGCCCCGCATCCTGCCGCGCCCGGACAGGCGCCATCCCCCCACTTCCACTGGTCGCCGGCCGGGCCGCCGACCAGGAAACCTGGCGCAGGGCCGTAGAGCGAATTCTGCGCGTCATCCCATACGGTGCCATCGTGAAACCAGGTGTGCCATATCTGGTTGACCGAATTCTCGGCCCCGAAGGCGTTCATATTGCTGAAATACACCTTACCTAAGGGGTTGACACCGTGCAGATAGTGCACGTAATTGAGCGCGGCCTCATCGACCTGGGCGGGCGTATGGCGGCTGATGCCGTAATACTTTTCGTCCGTAAACAGCGTGCCGGTATTGGCCTTGACGGCGTTGCTGGCCCAGGTGTATCTGGAGAGATAGGCACCGTACGGGTCGGTCTGGGCATCCATCGCCCCCCAGCCCGGGTAGTCGCTGCGGCCCGCCAGGTCGAGGTATCGATTGCGGATCTCGCTCGCTATACTGGGTGTCGCGTTACCCAGCTGGGCGTAGTACAGCAAGCCGCGTGCTGCAGTGGCGCCGAATCCCTCCAGGCTCCAAACCCTGAACATGTCTTCCTGGGTGTAATTCGCATCGATATAGTTGCGATAGGTGGCCTCACCCGTGGCAGCGAACAGTTTGATGGCCGCCTGCATGCGCAGCTGGCGCCTTCCGTCGTCGTCGACTTCATGCTGGCCGGCGCCGAGACCGACCGTGCCGTTGGCGGGATCGATGTTACGGAAGACGACATTCGGGTTCGCCTGCGCCCAGTTCCAGGCGTTCCTGGCGCGCGTGAGCAGGTTCGCCGCAAAGGTGTTCAGGGCAGCGTTGTTCAGGCTGCCATAGACCTTGGCGGCATCCGCGAAGGCCGCGGCCGCAGCCAGTGTGCCGGAAGTGCCGACATCGCCGTAATAGCTGGGGCCGGTAGCGCGCGACGGCGGACTAGCGTTGACATTCGCAACGCCCTGAAGCATCAGCATCGAGCCGTCGTTGTTCTGCATGCGCACCAGCCAGTCCAGGCCCCATTTCGCTTCGTCCAGGATGTCCGGAATGCCGTTGTACGACTCGGCGATGTTGAAGTCGTCCGTGAACACCCCGGGGTTCTGGACATACGCACTGAGCAGCTCCTGCGTGTAGCTGGAGGTCCAGATGGTGTACTTGTTCAGGTCCCCGGCATCGTACCAGCCGCCGCGCAGGTCGCGCGCGGTGGCGGCGTTGTTGGGGTCGAGGAAGCGCCGCGATTGCGGATCCTGTCCGGCGCCCAGGTGGCTGGCGCCGTCGGCCCATTTCGGTCCGACGTGATTGGCGGCCTTGTCATGGCCGGCGCGCTGGAGGTAGAAGGTGCGCACGGCCTGGATCAGCAACTTGCGGTAAACGTTGTCGGCGATGTCGAAGCGCGCCGATCGCTGATTGCGGTCGATGTCGACGATCTCATAGGTGCCCGGTGCGGTGATCTGGCTGAAGTCGAAGTGCCACACCATGTCGCCCGAACTAGGGTCAACCGCATAGTTCTTCCACTCCCTGGGCCAGAAGCTGTACACGACAGCGCCCGTGGCGGAGTTCACCACCTGGAGCTGGCCTGGCCAGTAATCCTCGCCGGCGTCGTAGCCGACAACGGGCCGGCGCAGCACCGCCACCTTTTTCGCGTTCGGCAGATAGCCGAACTGGTCAACCATGATGTACTTGCCGGCATTGGCGGCCATTTTCGGCCAGACGGTGAAGTTGTGCTGCTGGACCGTCTTGGCGCCGCAACTGTTGGTGTACGTGGCAGTGGCCGTGCAGCTGGCTGTGAGCGTGATGGTCTGTTCGCGGGAAGTACCGGAGGTGCCGCAGCCGCTCCATGACCAGGTTCCGCTAAACGGTTGCGGCCCAAGCGAGACGGTGGTGCCCGTGTTCAGCGGGGCGGACGACTGTACGACCCACGAGGAGTTGCCGATGTTGAGGTAAGGGATGATAGCGCTGGGCTGGCAGGTTTGCGCCCATGCCGGCGCCCCCAGTGCTACCGATATAAGCAACACGCATTTCTTTATTTTCATTTTGTCTCCGTTATAGATGCGATCGGGTTTCTACCGCGTGGCGACAAAATCTATCCAATAATCACCACCTGATAATTGGAGTGTGCTTGGAACAATGTGCTAACACAAGTGCAAAAATCGTCAATACGAAAATCAAATTCCTCAATCGGGAATGCTTTACCGGGGTTTAACAATTCCCCCTCAATTTCGATGATTTTTAGCGCGATTGAAATATTAAGCGATTGATTTTAAATGCTTTTATTTTTTTGTGGCATTTCGTTACGCCATAAAAATTTAGCAATCGCTGAATTTTCCCGAGTGCTATTTCATGTTTGGCAAGCTGGTAGGATGCATGGCCGAGCCGGCGTTCGAACTGGCCATCTGGAACTTGGCTGCCGACACCAAGCGCGCTCGGCGAGCGCATTGATGTCGACTTCCAAGCTTGAGATGCTCCGGCCTGTCTAGAAATTGAACCGGGCATCCACGCCCAGGGTGCGACCGGGCGCCAGCGCGCCCAGGTCAGCCGCGCCGCCGGTGTAGCGCGCCGAGTTGTAGTCGGCGTAGTAACGCCGGTCGCCCAGGTTGCGGCCGGTCAGGTTGGCTGACCATTTGCCATCCACCGTATGCAAGCCCAGCCGCGCGTTCAGCAGCAGCAAGCCATCCGACACCGCCGCGTTATCCGCATGCCAGTAGCGCCGGCTGCGCTGTTCGACATCGACCCGCGCCAGGCCGCGCCAGCTGGTGCTTAGCGCGGTGCCGTATTGCACCCCGAGGTTCAGCTTCCACGGGGTCGACTTGGGCGTGCGCTTGCCGACCGTGGCCGGCTCGCTCGCGTTCTCGACGATCTTGCTGTCGGCCATGCCTGCGCCTCCCTCCACGCACCAGCCCGGCGCCACGCGCCACACCAGGTCGAGGTCCGCCCCCTGGATGCGCACGCGGTCGATATTGCCGATGATCTGACTGCCCGTGGCCGCATCGACATGGAAGAACTGGAAATCGCGCGAGCGGGAATCGAAGACGGCGCCGTTCAGGATCAGCTTGCCGTCCAGCAGAGTCAGCTTGGCGCCCGCCTCGGCGGTGGCCAGCCGCTCGGCGCGGAAGTCATCCAGGCCGGGCGCGTTGAAGCCGCCCGAACGGAAGCCCTTGCCGTAGCTGATGTAGAGCAGCCGCGCGCGGTCCAGTTTTTCGCTCAGCACCAGCTTCGGCTGCCAGGCATCGAAGCGCAGTGCGCGCCAGCTGCCCGTCAGAATATCCTGCTGGCGGCGCTGGTCGTGGTCGAAACGCAGCGCGCCCGACAGCGTGGTGCGCGGGCCGATGTCGGCGTCGAGCTGGGCGAAGCCGGCGTAGCTGCGATTGTCGTTCGCTTCGGCATGCCGCACGATCCCCTTGGCCAGATCGTCCCACTGGTTCAGCGTGCCGTCGCTGTCGATGAAGGCGCGGGTGTCGAGCCCGCGCCGGGTCTTGAGGGTGTAGACGCCGCCGATCCAGCGCAGCGGCGCACCGGCCGGCGAGGCCAGGCGCAGTTCCTGGCTGAGCAGGCGCACCTTCAGGTCCTGGCCCTGCCCGACCTGGACCGGCAGCTTGCCCAGCAGGCCACCGTCGGGGTCGCCCGGGTTGCTGAAGTCGAGGTCGCCCCGGTAGCGCTCGCCCAGGCTGGTGAAGGCGCCGATCGCGGTCAGGGTGCCCAGCGCCGTGTCGATCTCGGCCTTGACGCTGGCGTCGCGGCTATCGCCGTCGGAGCGGCCGATCAGGCTGGCGGTGGGAAACACCAGCTGGTTCGGATCGGGGCGGTGCAAAATGCTGTCCCAGGTCGCGCCGGCGGCGAACTCGTTGGCGCTGACGCGCAGGTCGATCCGCACGCCAGCGGCCGGCTCGAAGCCGGCGCGCATGCGCACCGTATTGTCGTGATCGACACCGTCGGCGCGGCGCTGCAGGTAGCGGTTCTCGATATGGCCGGCGGAGCGTTCGGCATGCGCCGCCACCCGCAAGCTCGCCCTGCCATCCTCGCTGGCGCCATTCCAGGCCGCCGTCAGGGCGCTTGCCTGGTCCTGGCCCAGGCCGGCTTCCACATAGCCTTCCGGCTGACGCCCCGGCTGGCGCGTCTCGATATTGATCGCGCCACCGAGCGCGTTGCGGCCATACAGCGCGCCCTGCGGTCCCTTGAGCACTTCGACGCGTTCAAGGTCGAACAAGGCCATCTTCAACTGCTTCTGGTTGTTCTGCGGCACGCCGTCGACCACCACCGTGACCGGGGCATCGGCGTTGTTCACTTGCGACACGCCGCGAATGGTCAGGAAGGAATTGCGGTAGGTGAAAGACTGGTCGAAGGCCAGGTTCGGCGTGAGATCGGCCACTTCCTGGGCGCTGCGAATGCCGGCGTCCTCGATCCGGGTGCTGCTGAAGGCGGTAATCGCCATCGGCACGTCCTGCAGGCGCTCGCGGCGATACTGGGCGGTGACGACGACCGTGTCGACCGCATCGGCCGGCCCCGCCTGGGCCAGCACCGCTCCCGGCACGCCCGCCAGCAGCAGGGCCAGCGCCGTCGGTCCCCGCCTATCATTGTTCCACCGATACCGTCCACTCACTTTTACTCCCGTCCCGTTTGTCCCATCCACCGATTGACAAACGCCTGCAATTCACGAAATATCGAATATTACCGACAAGCACGAGCTTGCGGGCGAAAACCGGTCCGTCATGGTTGCGCCGCCGGTACAGACTCGATCGACCATCCGATAACAAAAAGGAAACGATGAAAACATCAGCACAGGTTCCCGCAGCGTTTGGCATCACTGATTTTTACTACGTCGCGGCCGGCGCGGCCGTGCTCGGCAGCGGCGGGGGCGGCAGCTACACCGACGCCCTCGGCGTGCTCGGCGAGCTCTCCAAGGTCCAATTCGCGCCGGTGCCGGTGCAGCCCTACCCTGGCAAGGTCAACGCCTGCGTGCTGGCGATGATGGGCTCGCCCGACGCCGGCCAGTCGCTGCACCTGAAAGACATCGAGGGCGCGATCGTCAACACCATGCAGGCGCTCGTCAACGCCAGCGCATCGCAGTATAACTGGGTCGCGCCGGTCGAACTGGGCGCGCTCAATTCGATGGTCCCGCTGATCGCCGGCACCATGACCCCGGGCCTCACCGTGGTCGACGGCGACGGCTGCGGGCGCGCGGTGCCGCAGCTGGTCAACACCACCTACAGCGGCGCGGCGGCACTGCTGGTCAGCCCCTGCGTGCTGGGCAACCAGGACACCGATCCGGGGCAAGCCCAGACTACCGTGCTGAACGTGTCGACCACCGAACAGGCCGAGACCCTGGCGCGCGGCGTGGTCACGGCCGACTTCGGCAGCATCGCCGGCCTGGCGGCCTGGCCCTCGCTGGCATCGAACCAGTTCGCGCTGAGCGGCAACTACATCGAAGGCACGCTGAGCCAGGCATGGATCCTTGGCCAGTACATGGTCGAGAGTCCCAGCCCGCTTACCACGGCCGAAGTCGCCAACTGCATCCAGGGCATCAGCGGGCGCACCACCAGCATCATCGCCAGCGGCCTGTACATCACCCAGGTCAGCCAGACCACCGCCGGCGGCTTCGACACCGGCATCGTGCGGCTCGACAATGCACCGGCCGGCCAGCCCAGCACCGCCACCTATTATCTTTACAACACCAACGAGAGCCTGCTGCTGTACTCGAGCGCCGCCAGCGCGCCGGTGGCGATCGCGCCCGATTCGATCTGCTATTACTCCGAAAGCAGCGGGCGCGGCTTCTCGAACGCGGCCGACGACCTGGCGCCCTACCTGGGCACCAGCCAGCAGGTCAGCCTGCTCACGGTGGCCGCCCTGCCCCAGCTGACCCAGGCCGCCGGCGTCATGGAAGCGTTCGCCGCACTGTTGCTCAAGATCGGCTATGGCGGCCCCTTGCCCACGCAATGAGTAAATAGTTCTATTGGAAACCGGCAACGATATGCTATGTTGGCCCCGGCGGGCAGTGAGGCTCGCCGCTGCCAGCCTTAGCCGACCCCGACCGTGACCGACGCCAAAGACCCCAACAAGGAACGCCTGGAACTGGCCCTCGAAGCGGCCGGTCTCGACCTGTGGGAAACCAATCTGGTCGATGGCACGATGGCCAAGGCCGTCAGCAAGACCCTGGCCGACCTGGGCTACGACGAGAGCGAATACGGCGATCTGATCGACGACACGCTCGCCAAGCTGGCGCACCCGGACGACCTGCCGCGCGTTTACGCGGCGATCAACGACCACATCGAAGGTCGCACCCCGCAATACCGCTGCGAATTTCGCCTGCGTTCGAAGGCCGGCGTCTGGATCTGGTTCGCCAACTACGGCAAGATCATGGACCGCGACGCGGCCGAGCCGGGGCGCCGCTTCGTCGGCGTGACCTTCAACATCAACGACCGCAAGCAGCGCGAAGACGAGATGGCGGCCATCAACCGCCAGTTGAACGCCCAGATCGTCGAGCGCCAGGCGCGCGAGGAAGCACTGCGCGAAGCCAACCTGCGCGCCGAGGCGGCCAGCTTGGCCAAGAGCCGCTTCCTGTCCAACATGAGCCATGAAATCCGCACCCCGATGAACGCCATCATCGGGCTGTCGAACCTGGCCCTCAAGACCGGCCTGTCGGCCCAGCAGCAGGATTATCTGGCCAAGATCCACAATGCCGGCACTTCCCTGCTGGGGATTGTCAACGACATCCTCGATCTGTCCAAGATCGAGGCCGGCAAGCTGGGCCTGGACCACGCCGAATTCGCGCTCGACCGCGCGCTCGAGCGGGTCGCCGCGGTGGTCGCGCAAACGGCCAGCGACAAGGGCCTGGAACTGGTGTTCGACATGCCCGACGAGATCCCGCCGACGCTGGTGGGCGACGCGATGCGTTTCGAGCAGGTGCTCACCAACCTGATCGGTAACGCCATCAAGTTCACCGAGCGCGGCGAGGTAGTGGTCAAGGCCGAGCGGCTGGCGCGCAACGGCCAGCACATGACGCTCAAGTTCTCGGTGCGCGACACCGGCATCGGCATCACGCCCGCGCAGCGTGAGCGCCTGTTCATGGCCTTCACCCAGGCCGACGATTCGATCACGCGCCGCTACGGCGGCACCGGGCTGGGACTGGCGATCACCAAGCGCCTGATCGAAATGATGGGCGGGACGATCTGGGTCGACAGCGAAGCTGGCGTCGGCAGCACCTTCAGCTTTTCGCTCGGTTTCGGGATCGGCCGGGCGTCCGGCCGCGGCGTCATGCCTAGCCGCATGGACGGCCTGCGGGTGCTGGCCGTGGACGACAATCCGCAAGCCCGGCGGGTGCTGGCCAATCACTGCGGCACGCTGCAGCTCGACGTCGACGAAGCCGCCTCGGGCAGCGCCGCGCTGGCCGCGGTGCGCGGCGCCGACGAAGCCGGCCGGCCCTATGGCTTGATCCTGATGGATGGCTTGATGCCGTCCATGAACGGGATCGACGCGGCGCGCGCCATCCGCAACGAGCCCCAGCTGGCCTGCCAGCCGGCCATCGTGCTGGTGAGCGCCTTCGGCCGCGACGACCTGGTCGGACCGGACGACGCGGCGCTGATGGATGGCTTCATCAGCAAGCCGGTGTGCGCCTCGGCGCTGGTCGACATGCTGATGGAGATCTACAGCGGCGACGCCAAGGTGCAGCCGAGCACGGTGCGCTGCCAGTACTGGCTGGACGGCTTGCGCGTGCTGCTGGTCGAAGACAACGCGATCAACCAGCAGATCGCCACCGAACTGATGACCAGCGCGGGGATCGAGGTGCACACCGCCGACAACGGTCGCATCGCGCTCGATATGGTCGCCTCGGGCCAGGCGTACGACCTGGTCCTGATGGACTTGCAGATGCCCGAGATGGACGGCCTGGCCGCCACCGCCGCGCTGCGCGCCAACCCGGCGCTGGACGCGCTGCCGATCGTGGCGATGACGGCCCACGCGATGCAGGCGGAGCGCGCGCGCTGCCTGGCGGCGGGCATGAACGACCACCTGTCCAAGCCCATCGACCCCGAGCTGCTGTACTACACGCTGGCGGTGTGGACCGGGCGCACCGACGCGCACGCCGCGCCGCCGTCCCGCGCGGCGGACGACGCGGCGCCCGCCACCGGCCTGCTCGACGCCGACGCCACCATCGAGCGGCTCGGGCTCAAGCCGGCGATCTTCCCCCAGCTGCTGACCAAATTCACGCAGACACACGGCGACGTCGCCGACCGCATCAAGGCCGCGCTGATGCGCGGCGACCGCGCCACGGCCATGCGCGATGCGCACACCATCAAGGGCGTCACCGCGACCCTGGGCGCGCATCTGCTGTGCGCCGCGGCGCGCGAACTGGAGCAGGCCATCGAGGCTGGGCGCGAGACCGATGCTTTGCTGGCGCAGTTCGGCGCTACCGTGACGGCGACCGTGGAGGCGATCACGGCATGGGTCGGTCAGGAGCGGGCGTAAGTCTGGAAGTAGTCTTGCTTGCCGTAGCGCTCCTTTCTCATTACGAGATTTTCGTCTGTACGATACTCGCTGCCGTACTGCGCCACCATGTACGACTCGCTGTTGGCAAAGCAGACTTACTTGCATCCGACCTACGCGGTCACGTCCGAACAACGACGTCGTGCGCCAAGTCGAGCAATTGCCCCTCACACCATGATTTTGCACCAGCCTTGTTATTAATAAAACTTTAACAAAATAATTACAGCGGAAGTTTGATTGATCATGAAGTCCGGCTATTCGGAATCATATCCACGAATAACTGTTGCTGGAACCTTTTTACCTTTCGGCAATGTGACAATGAGCGCGTTAGTTTCGCCATTGGTGCCAAGAGCCAGGGTATCCGTATAGACCTTACCGCCGTGATCCAAAAAGTCCCCAAGCCTCATTTCAACAGTCACGTCGCCTGTTTTTCCGTAATGGCGGGACTCACGTGCGCGCGGGCCCACCATTACGTTCAAGGAGGGATCTTTTAGTTCAGACGCCCGAACCTCTCGTGGCGTATAATAGCGCGCCTGGCCCGGAGCGGCTCCAATGTCAGACGCAATCGGATTTTTCTTCAACTGCTCATACAAAGCGACCCTTGCACCCGAATCAGGATGACCGCCAACTCTTCCTTTTTTGTCGATGTGTTTTCTATTCATGGTTCTATAGACTGGCGTGTCCGGATCTAAGTTAAATTTTCTCATCGGATCATGAATATTGAGAAATACCTCGCGCTCCGCGGCGCGAAGCTGATGAATAGAGCTCAGGCCCCGGCTGCTCGCGCCATGCGACGATGAGGCAGTTCCAGAAATGGGGCTGGCCGGAGGATTATAAACGTTCGTCGCGCCCTGTGTTCCGCAAATATTGCCCATGATATTATTTCCCCTTATTCGAAGTCGAAAGTCTTTCTAATTGTGCTTGCAACACTTAGCAGATCTTCAAATACTCGCCGCATTTCCCCATTATTCATTTCCACGAGAGGGGTGCGCGCATGCAGTACGCCGACTCCTTCATCACTTAAGCCTAGCGTAAGGAATGGCTTCCTAAAACTAAAACCATTCAATGTAAGCAAACTGCGCAAGGTATCCTCGTTAGCCGTCCTCATGGCACCAATTTCAGCCAAAAAATATACCCATCCAGAATCATCCTGGTATACCTTTATCGATATTCTGCTTTGAAACTGAAAACAATAAATTTCATTCTTATGCTGCTTGATCGGTAATCTTGGCATGCCGAATTCCCTTGCCAGATCATCGATAAGGAGATCAAAGTTTGTCATTGCGCGAACGTATAGTGTGGATGCTATTGAGTGGAAAAAGGTATGCCTTTTGTTCCATTTTTTGCAAGAAGGTAAGATTGAACACGGGGGAAAATTCTTGAGAAATCTTTTTCAGTGTGGAAAGCTTCACCTGATGGGCACCTCGAAAAACCTTCCCCGCCATGGCATGATGTCGGCGCACCAATCTTGATGACTCAGCCATGATGAAACCCAATCTGTTTGCATGAACTGCC
>CAMLHI010000011.1 GCA_946479705.1 uncultured Oxalobacteraceae bacterium | reverse complement strand
AAGGCGAAGGCACCGACGCGCTGCGCGCCCGCCTGTACGCGCAAGGACAGCTGGAGGTGGCTGGCTACATGCTGGCCGCGCCCCTGGCGCACGCCATCGAGGCGCTCGATGCGCGCGCACTGGCGCCGGCCGGCGCCGACTGGTTTGAAGTGGCCGCCGGCGCCGGCCGCGCGATGTCGCCGGCCAGCGCCACGGTGGCCGCCAGCTGGCGCGCGGCCGGCTGCGCGCTGCGCGTGCACGCGGTCGCCGCGCCGGCATTCTGGGCGGTGGCGGAGGCGGCCGACGCGCCCGCCCTGGTGCAGGCCACCGCCGCCGTCCTGCGTGAGCCGCCCCATGGTTTTTGAAGAACGCGCCCTCCATTTCACCTGTGGCGGCGAGCGCCTGTACGGGGTGCTGAGCGTGCCGCCGCAGCCGCATCCGCGCGGCGTGCTGGTCGTGGTCGGCGGAGCGCAGTACCGCGCCGGCAGCCACCGCCAGTTCACGCTGCTGGCGCGGCATTTGGCCGCCGAGGGCATCGCCGCCATGCGCTTCGATTACCGCGGCATGGGCGACAGCGAGGGAACCATGCGCACGTTCGAGCACGCCGGCGCCGACATCGACGCTGCCTTGACCTGCTTCATGCAGCAGGTGCCGCAGCTGCGGGAAGTGGTGCTGTGGGGCCTGTGCGACGGCGCCTCGGCGGCGCTGCTGCATGGCGCGCGCGATGTGCGCGTCGGCGGCCTGGTGCTGCTCAACCCATGGGCGCATACCGAACAGGGGCACGCCAGGACTGTCCTCAAACACTATTACTGGGCGCGCCTGCGCGAGCCGGCGTTCTGGCGCAAGCTGGCCGCCGGCCGCTTCAATCCGGGCCAGGCGCTGGCCTCGCTGGCCGGCCTGGCGCGCAAGGCGCATGGACAGCAGGACGCCGACAGGGGCGTCGCTGAGCCGCTGCCGCAGCGCCTGTACGCGGCCCTGAAAACCTATCGCGGACGGCTGCTGCTGCTCACCTGCGAGGCCGACCTGACGGCGCAGGAATTCCTGGGCGTGGCGGCCGCGCCCGAATGGCAGGCGCTGCTGCGCGCGCCGGGCGTGCGCCACCAGCGCCTGGCCGACGCCGACCATACCTGCTCGCGGCGCGAATGGCGCGAGCAGGTGGCCGCATGGACCGCCGCGTGGGTAAAGTCGTGGTGAAGCGGGTGCTGATGGTGGCCTTTCATTTTCCGCCGCAGCGCGGCAGCAGCGGGGTGCAGCGCACGCTCGCCTTTGCGCGCCATTTGCCGGCACTCGGCTGGCAGCCGCTGATCCTGACGGCGCACCCGCGCGCCCACGAAGACACCGCCACCGACCAGCTGGGCGACATTCCGTCCGGCACGGTGGTGCGGCGCGCCTTTGCGCTGGAAACCTCGCGCCACCTGTCGCTGGGTGGACGCTACCTGGTCTGGATGGCGCTGCCGGACCGCTGGATCAGCTGGCTGCCAGCGGCCGTGCTGGCCGGGCTGGCGCTGGTGCGGCGCCATCGTCCGGCACTGATCTGGTCGACCTATCCGATCGCCACCGCGCATCTGATCGGCATGGCGCTGCAGCGCCTGACCGGCCTGCCTTGGGTGGCCGAGCTGCGCGACCCGATGACCGATGAGGCGTATCCCCCGGCCGGCCCGGTCCGGCGCGCCTGCCTGTGGGTGGAGGCGGCCACGGTGCGCCGCAGCACCATGCTGGTATGCACCACGCCCGGCGCGATCGCCCGCTACCGGGCCCGCTTTCCGGACGTGCCGGCCGCGCGCTATGCGCTGATCGAGAACGGCTACGACGAGAGCCACTTCGGCGACGCGGCCGGCCGGGTCCGGGAAGGGCGCGCAGCGAGCCCGCTGCGCCTGCTCCACAGCGGCATCATTTACCCGTCCGAGCGCGATCCGGTGGCGCTGTTCGAAGCGCTGGCGCTGCTGCGTGCCGAGGGCAAGGTGACGCCGCAGCGCCTGCAGCTGATGCTGCGCGCACCGGTGCATGAGGATTTCTTGAACGAGCTGATCGAGCGGCATGGCCTGGGCGAGATCGTGCGCATCGGCGCGCACCTGCCCTACCGTGAGGCGCTGGCCGAGATGCTCGATGCCGATGCCCTGCTGATCCTGCAGGCGGCCAACTGCAATGCGCAAATCCCGGCCAAGCTGTATGAGTACCTGCGCGCCGGCCGTCCGGTGCTGGCGCTGACCGACCCGGCCGGGGACACCGCCGCCGCCATGCGCCAGGCCGGCATGGACAGCCTGGCTCCCTTGAACGACAAGGCGGCCATTGCCAGCGCACTGGCCACCTTCATGGCGCGGCTTGAGCAAGGCAGCGCGCCGCTGCCCACGGCGCAGGCAGTCCGGGGCGCGTCGCGCGCCGCCCGCAGCGCCCAGCTGGCGGCGCTGTTCGAGAGCCTCGCTAGCGCGCCAGGCAGGCGCTGAAATCCTCGAAGGCGCCGTAACGCGGCGTGGCGGGACGCGGCGCACCGCACAGGTCGCGTTCCGGGGCGCCGCTGCCCGCGGACCTGCGCGGCGGCTCGCCGCGCCAGCCGAAATCGAACTGCGCACTGTCGCGAAACAGCGCGCGCACCGGATGAACGCCCAGATACAACCAGGCGCCGCCCGTCGCCGCGCTGGCCTGGCTGCGCAGCAGGGCGCCGTCGCGGCTGCGCACCGCGCCGTCCACCAGGTTGCCCTGCTCGTCCGCACTGGACGAGGGGAAGCGCACCGAGATGCCGCCGGTATCGATCAGGGTGTTGTGCAGCAGCTTGCTGCGCGCCGCGCTGTTGATATACACACCGTCATCGGAACAGGAGGCGATCAGGTTATTGCTCAAGACGCCGTCCTCCTGCTCGGTGATGCATTTGCCGTCGCGGCAATAGGGCTGGCCGGTGCCGCCGCCGCCCAGCGACAAGCCGACCCGCTGGCCCGGCATGCCGCGCAGGCGCTGTTCGCACACAACCACATTCCGGTCGAACAGGTTGCCCTTGCCGCCGCCTTTGAAGAAACCGCCGTAGCTGATGCGATCCCCACCGCCTTTGATGAAGTCGCTAATCAGGTTGCGCCGCACCACCCAGCCGTTGGCCGCGACCAGGTCGATCGGCGTGACCGGATTGCGGGTAAGGCGCGCGCCACTGTTGTACAGCGTATTGCCTTCTATTAAGCCGGCGTCCGGAAAGACGCCATCCTCACCGTTGATCTTGAAGTGCGCATTGAAATCGCCAATCCGGTTGTTGCGCGCGGCGAAGTGGGAGGCCGCGCCGACCACGTGAAAGGCGTGCTCGCACCAGTTGTGGTCGGGGCAGACGCCGGTGATCGCCAGATTCTCGAAGCGCCACCATGGCTTGGCGACGATGAAGCCTTCCTGCGCGTTGAGTTCGATGCGCACCTGGCCCGGCGCGCGGGCGCGCACGACGATGGGCGCCGCTTCGGTACCGCCATGCGGTCCCGGCTTGACGCTGCCGTTGAAGCGGTAATCGCCCGGCAATAGCGTGAGCACGTCGCCCGCCTGGGCAGCGAAGATCGCCGCGCGCACGGCGTCGGCGTTGTCGACCAAGATCTCGCGTCCGCCTGCCGGGCTTGCGGCGGCCCCTTCCTGCGCGCCGACGGCCAGCGCCGGGATCGGGGCCGGAGCGGCGCCGATGGCGCCGCGGTCGACCCGCAGCAGCAGCGCCTGCAATTGCTGGCCGATGGCTTCGATGGTGGGGTTGTGGCCGCTGCTGCGCAGGGCCAGGTAGGGGCCGAGCGCGCGCGGGGCGATGCCACGTTCCTGCAGAAAGCCCAGCAAGACGGCCGCGCCGGCTGCGCCCGTCAAGAGCGTCAGCAGGGTCAGGCGCTGCAAGCATCGGCGTACCGGCCCGCCCGGGCGGCGCCCGGCGGCGGATTTAGCTGGCGCTCTTGATACCATGCCGGCTCATCAGGTCGTACATGGTCGGACGGCTCACGCCCAGCAGTTCGGAAGCCTTGGCGATATTGTCGTCGGTCCGGGCCAGGGCCTTGATGATGGCCTTGCATTCGGCCTGGTCGCGCACCTGACGCAGATTGAAAGGTTCTTCGTCGGGCGCCAACGCCAGGCCCAGGTCCTCGGCCATGATCTGCGGACCGTCGGCCATGATGACAGCGCGCTTGATGCAGTTTTCCATCTCGCGCACATTGCCCGGCCATGGGTGGGCCTCGATGGCGGCCAGCGCCTCGTGGCTGAACTGCAGCGGCGGGCGCGCTTCGAGCGCGCAAAACTTGTTCTTGAAGTGGTGCGCCAGCAGGGCCGCATCGCCGTCGCGGCCGCGCAGCGGCGGAATGGTGACGACGATCTCGGACAGGCGGTAGTACAAATCCTCGCGGAAGCGTCCGGTGGCCGCCAGTTCCTTGAGGTTCTGGTGGGTGGCGCAGACGATGCGCACATCGACCGGGATTTCCTCGTGACCGCCGATGCGCTCGATCACGCGTTCCTGCAGAAAGCGCAGCAGTTTCGCTTGCAGCGACATCGGCAGGTCGCCCACTTCGTCGAGGAAGAAGGTGCCGCCGCTGGCCAGTTCGACCTTGCCCTTGGTTTGCTTGGCCGCGCCCGTGAAAGCGCCTTTTTCGTAGCCGAACAGTTCGGACTCGAGCAGGTTTTCCGGAATGGCCGCGCAGTTGATGGCCATGAAACGCTGGCCGGCGCGCTGGCTCATCTGGTGCAGCGCGCGCGCCAGCACTTCCTTGCCGGTGCCGCTTTCGCCCAGCAGCATCACCGAGGCGGTGGTGGGCGCGACTTTTTCCATGTTGCGGCAGACCTTGAGCATGCCGGGGTCGCGCGTGATCAGGCCGGCCATGGGCGAGTCGCTCTGCAGCTGCTGCATGCGGCGGTTTTCCTGCTGCAGGGCGTGCAGCAGGAAGGCACGCTGCAGCACCAGCCCGAGCACTTCCTGGTCGCACGGCTTCTGGTGGAAATCGTAGGCCCCCAGGGCAATCGCCTTGACGGCGTTGGCGCGGTCCTGGTTGCCGGTCAGGACGATCACGCGGGTGGCCGGGGCCAGCGCGAGAATCTGCTGCAAGGTGGCCAGGCCCTCGGTGGCGCCATCCGGATCGGGCGGCAAGCCCAGGTCCATGGTCACCACGGCCGGTTCGTGGCGGCGAATCTGCGCCAACGCCGCTTCGCGGTCGCCCGCCACCACGACATCGTATTCGTCGAAGCTCCAGCGCAGCTGCTTTTGCAGGCCCGGATCGTCTTCGATGATCAGCAGTTTCATTTTTTGTTGTGTCACAAGATGTCCTCTGGCCGTCAGGCGGCAATATCCAGATTGCGCGCCTCGCGCCGGTACAGCGGCAGGATCGCAATGAAGGTCGTACCGGCGCCGGGGGTGCTGCGCACTTCCAGCGTTCCGCCCAGCTCATTGATGTATTCGCGGCTTTCGAACACGCCGATGCCCATGCCGGCCGACTTGGTCGACTCGAAGGGCTTGAACAGGCGTTCGCGGATGAATTCCTCGCTCATGCCCTCGCCGGTGTCGCTGATGACGATGTGCACGGCGTCGCCGCGGCGCTGCACGCTGATGGTCACGCGCCCATTTTTTGGCGTGGCTTCGATGGCGTTCTGGATCAGGTGGCCAAGCACGCGTTCGAGGCGGTCGTGGTCGGCCAGCACTTGCAAGCCGGCGTCGAGCACCTCGAGCAGCGGGTGCGGCTCAAAGGCATCCTTGAGCGCCAGCGCCTGGCGCACCACCTGGTCGATCGCCAGGCCGACCGGCTGCTCGGGCGCGTCGGAGCGGCCCAGCTTTTGCAGCAGCAGCTTCATTTTCTGGACCGAGTGGGTCACGGTGTCGAGCATGTCGCGCTGGAATTCCGGATTGTTGCGGTGCTTTTCCGCGTTGGGAATAAGCAGCGAGAGCTGCGAGACCAGGTTTTTCAGGTCGTGCACGACGAAGGTCGACATGCGGTTGAAGGACTCGAACTGGCGCGCCACCATCAGCGCGTTGGCGGCGTCTTCCTGGGCCAGATAGCTGGCCGCCTGGCTGGCGGCAATTTTCAGCAGGTCGATCACTTCCCAGTTCAGGGTCAGGTTGCTGCGCGGTTGGGTCAGCAGCACGAAGCCGTACAGGCGCCCCTGCAAGATCAGCGGCACCACCAGCCAGGCGCGCGCAAAGCCGTCCAGCCAGGCGGGCATGGCCACGTGGCCGTATTTGCCCGGATCGGCGCGCATTTCATCGATATCGACCACCCACTGCTTGAGGGCCAGGAAACGGCAGAAGGGCGACTCGCCCGGTTCGGTGGCGGCGGGCAGCGCCAGGCCCACGGCGGCAACCGGCTCGCACAGACCGGCCTCGCGCTGCAGCCAGAGGGCGCCGGCGGGGCTTTCCACCAGCGCGGCCACGGCCTGGATGGTGCGCTCGGCCAGGCCCGGACCCGATTCGGACAGGGTGCGGGTCAGGCCCAGCCACTCTTCGCGGTAATCGTAGTTGTAGCTGTAAAAATGCTTGCTGATGAAAACTTTCAGCCAGGCGCGGAAGGTACCGGAAAACAGGATCACCACCAGCAGGATGACCGCACCGACCAGGAAGGCCACCTGCATGACCGTGCCCCAGCTGCCGCCGACATAGCGCAGGTAGTAGCCGGCCGAGCCCATGGCCAGCAGATAGATGGCCGAGCCGAACAGCGCCACCGAGTGGAACATCACGCGGCGCGACACCATCAGTTCGCTCGACCAGGCCGCGCTGCGGCCCATGGAAATGGCGATCAGGGGGACGGTCAGCGCGTTGACCACGCCGCGCGCGGCCCAGATGTCGGAATTGATCTGCTGGAACAGCATGCTGTCGCTGTACAGGTAGAAATCGTAGACGAACATGGCGCCCACGCCCAGGCAGATGAACTTCATGGCCCAGCGCTCCTGGGGCGGCTTGTTGCGGTAGAGCTGCTCGACCAGCAGCATGCCCAGCACGGCGGCGCCGACATGGGCGGTGACGGGCAGCAGGCCGATGCCGTCGGCCGGGTTGGCGCCGCCCAGGCCGGTGGCGGCGGCGATGGCGAACAACAGGTAGAAGGCGGCGATGCCCCAGGCCGAGCGTTTCAGGCCCAGCAGGGCGCCGGCGTCGCGGCTGCGGTAATCGCCCGCTAGGCTCATCAGGAACATGGTCCAGCCGGCGCCGCGCAGCACTTCCAGCACTTCGGCTTCGGCATGCAGGCCGCCCTGCGGCGCCGCTTCCCAGCCCAGCATGGCGCACCAGAGCGTACTCAGGGCACAGGCCAGGGCGAGCGGACGCGCGCGCGGACGTGCGCGCCACAGGCTGGCCAGCAGGGCGCCCAGCACGGCGAACGCCAGCGCGGCAATCAGGTAAGTAGCGGTGGCAATACTGGTCAAGGTCTAGTCCATCTCATGGCGCGCGGCCCGCCTGCCGCAGCCGGCCCCGCTCCCCGGCAAGGGAGCTCGATCAGCGACCGCTACGGAACAGCACGACTTTGAGCGTATCAATCAGAATCAGAATGTCGAGAAACAGACTGTTGTTTTTTACATAGTACAGATCGTACTGCAATTTTTGCAATGCGTCATCAGCCGATGCGCCGTAGCCATAGCGCACCTGGGCCCATCCGGTGATGCCGGGCTTGATGCTGTGGCGTACATTATAGAACGGCACCACTTCGATCAGTTGCTCGACGAAGTAAGAGCGCTCGGGACGCGGACCGACAAAGCTCATCTCTCCCTTGAACACATTGAGGATTTGTGGCAACTCGTCGATCCTGGTTTTGCGGATGAAATTACCAACCCGTGTCACCCGGGGATCGTTCTGGGCGGCCCACTGCGGCTTGCCGCCTTTTTCCGCGTCGTTGCGCATGCTGCGGAACTTGAGCACCTTGAAGATGTGGCCATCCTTGCCGACCCGCTCCTGGGAGTAGAAAATCGGCGCGCGGTCTTCCAGGTAGATCAGCGCCGCGGTGAGGACCATGACGGGGAAGGTGGCCAGCAAGATGGTGCCGCTGCAGATCAGATCGAAGCCGCGCTTCATGAAGGTGCGCATGAAGCTCTGGTCGAAGCCGCCGCCGAATACCAGCCAGCTCGGCTGCAGGGAATCGACCCGGATCTGGCAGGTTTCGCGTTCGAAGAAATTGGCCGCGTCCGTCACCTTGATGCCTTGCAGCTTGCAGTCGAGCAGTTCCTTGATGGGGAAGCCGCCGCGGCGGTTTTGCACCGACACCACGATTTCCTTGACATTGTGGGCCACCGCCAGGCTGGCCAGCGATTCGCCTTCGCGCACCTTCAGCAGCTTGTCCATCGGAATGCACACTTCCTCGGACGGGATCGAGATGTAGCCGGCGATATCGTACTTGTGATAGCTGGTGTTTTCGGCGGCCAAGTCGCTGCATTCCTTGGCCAGCGCGCCGCTGCCCAGGAACAGGATGCGCGACTCGAGAAAACGCAATTCGGAGGTCTTGAAGAAGATGACCCGCGCGGCCAGGATGCCGGCGGCGGCGATCGCGAACACCAGCACCAGCACGCCGCGGCCGAAGTACAGCTCCGGCGCCACATAGAACACCAGGGTCAGGATCACGAAGCCCATGGCGAACGAGGGCATCAGCTTGAGGAAGAAGGGATTGCGCAGGCCCTCGTCGAAATTGAGCTGGTACAGGCCCATGGCGCTCATGGAAAACACGATGGCCGCGGCGAACGCCAGCGCCGACAGCAGGAAATTGCCGAGATGGGGCTGCGCCGCCACTTCGCTGCCGTCGATGAAGCGCACGGCCGCGCCGGCGTAAGCGGCGCCCACGAGCACCAGCACTTCCACGAAGAGCAGAAAAAACACTATCTTCGATACATAATGATTCGAGATCTTTAACATATTGCCTTCCGAATTCTTATTGTGTCTATGTCGAACGACCACCGCCGGTGCCGCTGCGCCATGCAATCTGCATCGCCACGGCGCGCATGCTCCCTGAGAAATACGACTACGTCATGAGGCCTTGCCTGCCGCCGGGTATCGCGTGCCCCAGAACTGCGCGGCCGCTGTGGCGCTCATGGCATGGTTTCCACCAGCTTATCGGGCCTGGACACGGTCGGACTCGCGCGCCGTGCAGAGACCAAGCTTAAAGTTTCACCAAGGAATTACCATTTGCCAATATATCAAGGTCAACTATATCATGGCTTGCTGCGAAATATCAACGAAAAGCAATTTGTTTTGTCATATGGAAACAACATCGCGCTTGAAAAGTTGTTCACGAACTATTTCCTTGCATCAATTCAAATGCTCGGATGAAAGCAAATGCTGCACCACGGAAGTTGGCCAAGCCTGCCGGCCCGCTCTCGTCAACTGCGGGCGAAGCCGACAATATACGCAGTTTTTGTAGGAGTTGTCTTACCAAAATTGTAAAACTGTACAAGTTGCGCAACGGTCTTGCGCTATTTTTTCACTTAAGGAAATTTTAGCCTTTCCGACAACAATTATAGTGCCTGTTCGATAACGATGTGTGCGAAAATTTGCGCGCTGCAGCATTTCTTTGCAAGCCTTGGTCATGCAGACTGGCAAATTTATAGTATGCAAGGTGATTGCAAAATTACAAGGACGCGATGAGCACACCGCGTTGCAACGCCCCGTGCGTCCGCGGGCGCTGTCCGACGCCGAAATCGCCACCCGGGAGCGCTGTCGGCCCACCCCGCGCAACTGGCATCGCCGTTCATGAGCATGGATTGCACTGGCGCCCTGGGCGCGCGGCTGGTCCGGTACGATCCGGGGCGCTGATGGGACCAGGCGGCGCACGCACGTAAGCGGATGGCTGACCTTGCGGCGTCGGCGCCAGGCGCCGGTGTACGACGAGAATGGGTGGTGCGGCTGGCGGGGATCGAACCCACGACCCTTGGCTTCGGAGGCCAAAAATAGAGCCCTTATCTACGCCGTCTTTACGATATTTTACCTTTATTGGCACAATTTTGGCACACTAGTGCCTCAATTCAACTCCAACACCGGAGCATCATGCCAACCATCCGTAAAAAAGGCGAGGGTCAGTACCACGTCCAGATCCGCAAGCGCGGCTACCCTACACAGACAAAAACCTTCACTAAGGAAGCCGACGCCAAACGCTGGGCAACCATCATCGAGTCCGAAATGGAACGCGGCGTGTTCGTGTCGCGCACCGAAGCGGAGGCCACACTCGTCAAGGATGTATTACAACGCTTCGCCACCGAAATACTGCCGACAAAGCGAAGCGAGCAATCGGATAAATCGCGCATCAAGACACTAACTGACGCGTTTGGCGATTACCGCTTGGCCAGCCTGAATTCTACCCAAGTGGCAAAATTCCGCGACGAGCGATTGCAAGTCGTCGGGCCACAGTCAGTCATCCACGAAATCAATCTTCTCAGTCGGGTTCTGAAGACAGCGTCAATGGATTGGGGCATTGCCCTACCTGGTGGACTGCCAACTACACAAGTACGCAAACCCGCGAAGCCACGAGGCCGTGATCGACGGGTAACAGAGGATGAAATTGCCAAAATTCTCGAAGCAACGGAATCGACTGAATTGCGAACAATTGTAATCTTGGCTATCGAAACCGGGATGCGTCGGAACGAGCTGGCCGCATTGGCATGGGATGAGATTGATCTTAAAAAGCAGACTGCGCATCTGCCAAAAACGAAAACCGATGTACCTCGCACGGTTCCACTATCTAAAGCTGCAGTCAAGGCATTGAAGAATTTTGGAGTGAGGAAGGAGGATCGAGTGTTCGCATTGCAAGCCGAATCTATGAGTCAGGCATTCGAGCGCGCGTGTGAAAAGCACCGAGCCAATATAGCCGGGGTACGCTTCCATGATTTACGCCATGAGGCAACCAGTCGGTTGTTTGAGAAAGGATTGAACGTGATGGAAGTGGCGACAATCACAGGTCACAAGACGTTAGACATGCTAAAGCGCTACACGCACCTAAGGGCCGAGGACTTAGCAAAAAAATTGAAGTGACAGACCATGAATATCTAATTCAATGCAGAGGTAGGCGCTGGTCAACTCAAACCCTACACTAGGGGCTGGCCCTCCTCCAACGCGTGCGCAGCGGTCAGGCGATCACTTTCCCCGACTTCAAAAATTCGGCTGCAATCGAGGCAAATTTCTTCATTAGAATTTTGTGGTCTTCTGTAGCCATCCTGGCGATAGTATGAGCCTCAGGCTCTTCCAGCAGAAAAATCAACAGGTGATTATCTCCAGCATCGGTCACGTAAACCAACGCCCTATCGCTGACCTTTTGCTTCTTCTGCCTTGCCAACGCCTCCCACTCAGCCCTTTTTACCGGATCACTCGCCGGAATCATGTGAACGTGACGCAAGGTATAAATGTGCCCGCCAACCTCTGGTGTTTTATAGGCAGAATCCTTGCCAAAAATAAAATTTTCGAGTGGGTCTCCTGCCTTAAATTCAGAAAACAATGTCATATAAACATCGACATTGATATTCAGATTCTCGAGACGAGTACGGAAAGCATTAGTAATTTGTACGGTCATAGACGCTTTAAATTTTCGCCTCAGCAACAAAAAAGCCGCTGAGATAGCATAATGCTATTCTACAACGGCTTGACTGTGCTGCACCCACAAGGGTGGGCGTTTTTTGTTACAATTTTAACTTTCGACAGCGACTGCGGCAAAGTCCTGAAGAGCATTTGCCACAGTAAATTCCTTGCTTTCATGCAAACGGGACAACATCTCAAACACTTCAGGAGATGGCTTGTTACGCAAAGAAAAGCCTTCACTCGCAGCCATACCGCCAGCCGAACTACGAGCAGCGTACGACGAGCTTACAACCTGTTTTCTAGGATTTTTCATAACATTCCTCTCGGATCAGCTATCGAGACAGCGATTCTATTGGAATAGTTTAGCACACATCTACATCAAATTTGATACATGCAATCGTCGAATACTAGCGCGAAGACAAGCGAAGTACAACTTCCCTGTCCCACTTTGGGAAAAGTGGGACCCTCTAGTCGCGCCAGTGGTCCGTCATGCCAGCCAGATCGGTTTCATAGCAAGGCCAGCATCGTCTTTGCTCAAGTCCGGAAACGTTAGTGATAGGTGCGGGCATCGCCCCACATCGACATGGCATAACGACGGACTCAGGCTGACGGCGGCAGGCAGCGCCCCAAAGCAGCTTCATGTCATTCTTCATACTGCCCCTCGTTGGAATTTTTTCTGACGTCAGAAGAAATGCGGAGTAGCTGCAACACCAAGACGATTTCGCTCTTGGTGCTCGACTCGGTTTTGCTGCGCATGAACCCCGGAAGAAAGGACAAACCGGAAGTCCCGCCACTAGCCTTCGTCTCCGTCATCCCGCCCAATACAATCACGTCGCCGTCCGCCAAACTGACGTCGGTCTTTAGTTCCCGCTTGATCAAGGTTGGGCTGCTGTTGACACCAGTTGTCGTATTCACAAAATTGCTCACCTGTTGCATCAGCGTACAATCCACGACGCCATCGCGTACCTGTGGCGTTAGCTCAAAGATCACACCGGACGGGCGATACTCAACAGACTGGATCGGCTGCTGCCCACCACCTGGATACGAAACAGCGCCGAGAATGGGCACTTCCTGCCCCACCGAAAACCGGGCCTGTGAACCGGATCGCACTCGTATTGACGGCGACGACACTACCTTAAACCGACTGTCCGACGCCAAGGCGGACAGCACCGCGTCAATGTTCGTACTCTGAACTCGCACTGCATTGTCCAACTTCTGAGCGCCGGCGCCGATCGTTATAGACAGTTTATTTGACAATATTGAAGCGGCGAGTTGCCAGGCTGAACCGGCATCAGTCGTGTTGCTGACCTCGTAGAGCACAGCACGGGCAAGTATCTCCCCTGTGGCAACGTCCAATTGCGGCAGCAGCTTGGACAATTTGACGATCTCCGAGCGCTCACCGTTGAATACCAACAAATCCGCGTTTTTGTCGATCATGGCGGCAGCGGAACCGGACGGCACCTGCTTGGATGCATCGATGCCCGCGCCAGGAGCAGCTTGGACGCCGCGCTGGTTAACGAACTGGCCCTTGAACAGCGGCTTGAGCAGGTCCGTCAGGTAATTGACATCACGGTAGTGAGGTCTATAGATGAACGGCTCGCGCTCGACCTCAAGTGGCTTGGCGCTGGTCAGGAATTCGATCCCGCCCCGCTTCTCGACGGAGACGCCCATCATGTCAAGGAACTTGACGAAATCGGTCTTGCCCTTGCCGGCGGTATCGCCCCCAATGCGGAGTGAGACGACGCGCTGATCGCCAGCCACATCGGCTGACAGGACATAGGGCGTCTTGAAGGCATCGCGGTACGCTAGCGTGATCAGCTCGCCGAGCTTGACGTTGGCCAGGTTAAAAGTCACGGCGTCGTCAACCTTCGGAGCCTTAGCGGGCGGGGCGGCGTACACCAGCGGGGCAACGATCGCGAGCGCGACAATGAATCGTTTCATTTCTTGACCTCTTTGTTAAGCGGCATCGGGACCATGCCCGGCTGCGGGGATTGCGCAGCACCAGTGCCAGAAAACACCGTGACCTTGCGGCCGTCCAGCGTGCCAACGATGGCCCCACCTTCGTTGTTGAACGCGCTGGGATGCTCATAGCGCACCCGTCCAGAAGCGGACGCCAAGACGACATAGCGAACCGCGCCTATGCGTACATCGCCAGCAACGCGCCATTCGTCGGAGAACTCCGAGCGCGAAACGCCAGCGGCAGGGGCCGTTGAGGGCACACCAGCGGGCGAAGAAGGGCCAATTGTGGCTAACCCCTTGGATTCAACCTTGGCCTTGTCCTGCGACCCTTTGAAGAACTTAAGAACCGCCCAGGTGGACAACGAGCCGAGGACAATCAATCCCGCGATCAGTACCCAAAGCACGGGGTTCTTGAGAATGTTCTGCCGGTCGTCAACCGTGACCTCCTTGCCCTTGCCGCCGTCGTAGCTGCTGTACAGGGGGAATACGGCCGGATCGTACTTCTTGTTCTCCACCTTGACGCGGCTCTTGATGTGCTGCTTCCAGCCCTCCCACATCTCGACGCGGTAGACCTTGTTCAAGCCGAGACTCTTGATCTTCGTGGTGCGGAACGACAGCTCGACAACGACCTTAAGCGTGCGGTGCAAGTCGCTTATGTCCTGCACCATCAGTACCAGATCGCAGGAGACTTTGGTTTTCGGGTCGACGTAGTGGCGATGCTCGCGAAAGAAGATGGCATGTTCCTTGAGGATCTTGGAGTCGGTTCCCCAGAAGCGCCAAGCCTCGTCAATGCAGACGATATCGCCGGGCTTGACGAGCGTGTCAACGTCCGTCCCGTGAGGGAGGAAATCGGCGTTCGGAACATCGTCGTTCTTGCAGTGGACGACAGTCCCCAGCAGATCAAGCGCGATACCCTTTTCCTCGTGGATGTAGGCGCGGATCGCCTCGCCGTCGATGCCGTCAACGTTGGTGACGACGCGGCGGCCCTTGATGATCGACGGAATGATCACCGAGCCGACGCACTCGTATGATTTCCCGCTTCCCATGAGGCCGGTGTAAGCGTTGATCGGCATCAGCTCACCTTGCAAAGATAGAAGCCGGGGACACCGACCGGACTGCACTGGTGGGCAATGTGGGTCTTCAGCACGACCAGCAGACCGACGAAGCCGATAAACGCACCGACGACGAACGCCACCACGATGCGCTTGTTGAACCTACGCGCCAGAAGCGCCAGAATGGTCAGCATGGCCTTATCCGATCACAGGGAGGCGACGGATGATGAATCGCGTCAGACAGGCGGATATGACCGCTGGAAGGCCCACAGACAACGCGAACAGATCGAGGAAGTACCACGTAGCCGCGCTCACGCCGCCGAACGCACTGGTGAGGCCTGAGCCGGTAGGCAACCACGACGCGATCACACCAACGAACTGCGTCGTCACGAAGTACAACGCGAAAAACACAACGAACTTGACCAGTACGCTGCGTACCAGCCAGCCGAGGATGAGATTAAAGGCGGAGACGAGAATTCCAAACATGGGCTACCTCACGCAGAAAGTACGATGAACAAGGCAATCAGCGCCCACGCGACGAGCATCGCGTTATACAGAGTGGCGCGGTTGTCCTCAAACATGGAACATTGCTGGTCCATGACGATGTGCTTGTTGAATAGATCGAAGGTAGGCTTCGGGCACTCGGCCATGTGAGCCGGAACGGCCCAGCTCTTGAGCGACGGCGCGAGCCCTGCCAGCGGGTCGATGATCTGCTGAGCGGTGGGCGTGGCTTCAAGCGTGGGGAAGCCGATGCCCGGATCGTCACCGAGGTTGACCTGCGGAGAGCTAGCCGCCGGGTTCGTGGCTGGCGCGGTAGGCGACGCAGTCTGGCCCAGCGGGTTGCTAGCGGAAACTGGCTCTGCAAGATCGCCTACGGTGGCCTGAGGAACCGCAGGATTCGCCGCCCGAGCCGTAGCGACATCGGCCTGCGTGACAGGATCGGTGAGCGAATACGGAACGCCCGCATAGCCTGGCTGATTTGCTGCCTGTCTCCACGCAGCGTCGGCCAAGTCAGCTACGACCTGATCCGGCAACGGCTTCGCCTTGTCAGTAGCGGACATCATCGCTAACGCCTGCGCAGCTGGCACTGTCTGAGCTGGCGTACTACCGGGCAGTATCGCGGGAGGCTGGCAAACGCCGTTCACCGTCAAACCGTCGCACGTATAGGGGACACCCTGCTGAGAAGATCCAGAAATACGACTCCAGTCCGGCTCCGTGCCAGACGCACTGGAGTAAGACAGGTGGCAGATCCATGAACCGTTACCGTACGTTTCGCAATAGCTCACCCCGATGGAAGCCCCAGCCTGCGGATAATCGCGAGTAAGCTGCATGTTGTAGTCGATGACATAGCCGCTTGCTACCCCAGTCGCGCTACCGCCCTTCCACTGACCGTAGAGGTACGTGTCCGGTCCCTTCTGCGATGGTGCTGTGCCACCCTGCCCAGGCACCGTTATTGTGCCGTCCTTGTTGAACAACCAGTTCGCGAGCGCCTGAATGCCATAGCCGACAGCACCAGCAATGACCGCGCTGGCAAGCACCGTCCCCCAAGCTGGCGCAGTGCCAGCGACGACCACTGCCGTCCCGATCTCAACGACCGCTGTACCAACTGCCGCGACTGTCGCCCCGAACCGCGGATCGTTCACGGCAAAGCCACGAAGCCCTACCTTGTTCTTGACCACCGCTGCGATCTGCTGACCGATGCGCGCCGGGAGAGTCTGCGCGTTGGCGTTCGCCACAATCGACAACATAACGAGAATCATCACGAGGCGGCGGATCATCGCGCACCCCCTTCGAAACCTTTGATAACAGCCCACGCGGTAAGCATTCCCCACGAGAACATCACCATGTACCACGCATCATTTGCAGTCACGACTAACCCCTTTTTGGATAAAAAAAAGGCGACCCAAGGGCCGCCCAACCTTGGCCGGAAGCCGCTTGATCTTAACGACCGCGCAGCATGCCCAGGACGATACGAGCGGCCTTGATGGCAACGTATACGGTAGCCAGCGTGCCAGCGATGGCGATCACCGGAGTGACCACATCGGAGGCGGCGAAGGCACCGGTAACGCCGGTCAGGTCCAGCGGAGCAGCGTGCACAGCGGAGGTAGCAGCGACCGACAGAGCGGCGACGGCCAGAGCGATTTTGTTTTTCATGTTGCAGTTCCCTTTCTAGGAAGTTGAGGTTAGCCCCGGCGGATGAGGCCGAGGATCGTGCCGCTGAAATGGCTTACGAGCCATGCCAGTAATACGATGCTGAAAGCGAAGCCAAATAGACCCGTGGCTTGCGCGTAATCGAAGGGTTCGGTGATCGCGTCAATTCTGGAAGCATTGGCGGCATCGATCACATAGGCCTGAACGACCTGCGGCTGATAGCTGACACCGTTTGCGTCCATACCGCATGGAGCGACTGCTGCGCCACCATCAGTACGCGCCTGGCAGCTCACGATGTTGATCACGGAACCTATATTCATTTCAGTTTCTATTGATTAAAGAACCCGGAAGCAGCCGGGCCTGTACTACTAACTTGCGCAAGTACACACAACCTGCGTCACAAAAAAGCCTTCGTGGCAATTCAGTGCTGCTGTGTCAGTGGCCTCGGCAATCCCATCGAAGCGTCCGGCTTCATGCGCCCAAGGCGTGAACCCAACATCGCCTTCCACCGGCATCAGAAACAATGCCGACTCTTTGTCTTGAACGATGAATTTGAACTCGGCCTTATGCGCCTGCATGCTTGCCACCCGAGGCAGCTGACTTCGCAGCTTCGACAGGCCGCAGCGAGTGGATGACGGTTTTTTGCGTCTTACCATTCGTAACGATTTCCATCTCGGCGACCGCCATGAACGGAAACGAGTCGGCCAGGTGTTTGTATTTCTGGTACTCCTCGGCCTTGCCCAGGCCATACTCGGCGCACGCGGTACCCATCGCCGTGTCTTTGCTGCTGTCCAGTTCCGTCTCGACAAATACCTTCGTGCTGTCGAATGCCTGACCGTTGTCCATGGTCCCCTTGGAGAACTTCATACCCGTAACTTTGATCGTCGAAGTGAATTTCACTTTTTGGTTCCTGTTTTGAATGGCCTACGCAAAACCGTTTTCCCCATTGAGGCCGAAACATGGGACGGTGGTAATAAACTGCATGAATGAAGGAGTGGGCACAGGGGCTTGCTTGTGCACCGGCGTTGGCCCGGACGTGGCATCGCTTGTGAGTGGCTTCATGCGCTTGGGCCAGTAGTCATCCGCCTCGTTGCAAATCAGGTCGAGCGCTTTTTTGTCGCCCCATAGCTCGCGGAATACGCGGATGTACTTTCCGAACTGATGCTTGGTCACTTCGATGCACGCATCGACGGTGATCTGTGCCGTCTTGACTTTCACTTCCATGCGCTGTGGCGTTTCGACCTGAACGAAATGCGAAAAGCAAGGATAGGCGGCGGCAAAAAAATCAGTTGGATTCAGAAGCACGTCGAACTGGATGATCGTGTTTGTGTTCTTGAATTCGACCTCGCAGCGGCACCAAGGACTGGACTTGTCCCCTTCCTTGCGGCCCTTCTCGTAGAAGCGGCAAAACTTGCTGGACGAGCGCAGGCCGATAGTTAAAGTCCGTCCTTTACCAGTGGGTCTGGTCCAATTGCCGATGCACTCGATATTTGGTGGACGACCGCCAGCCTTCTGCGTGTAGCCGCCGAGTGCAAATTGATCGTAAGCCCAGTCCACCGACAGGTAAGCACCTTCGATGTCGTCATGGGCCAGATCGATACGAGAAATCGACGGGCGCATTGCGACCTTGGTCAAGAAATGGAAAAGCCGTTTTTCCCAACCCACGACGGCGTTCTGACATCCTTGCCCGGATAGGGTAACGAGCATGGTTGCGCGTTGACCTCCAAAACATACGAAGCCCATGCCATCGCCGAGTACCCAAGATTCTCGGTAAAAATTCATGCCTCGGTCACGCTTGTCCGTGATGCCGAAGCCGAAGATTTTCTCGAACTGACGACTCGCTTCCTCGATGATCTGATCATCAGTGACCAAAGTCTGGCGGGCGGTTTTGAAGAACGTGTCTTCCAGCACAGTGAAATTGATCCAGTCAACGATGCACGCTTGAGCCACCGATGGCCGGCGGACCATGACGGTCTTAATCTTTCCGGAATCCGTCATCATCAGCGACACTTCGCCAAGGTCTTCCTCGGAAATGCTCGCCCACGTATCCGCATCATCAGCAGCAGCAGCGTCGTCGTTCGATAAGTTTTCCCCCATGTTATTAATGGGGCCTTTTGAAGGCGTGCATACCTGCGCGTTTTGCGGCACTAACCCCGCCTGTCCGGCGTGTCCGCCGATCCGTTCCGGCAGCGCTGGCGCGCTGGCGGTACGTTCGGCGTCCTCACGAACAGCAGTCTTCGCGGCAATGGTCTTACCAGCGCCGTAAATCTTTGCCTTCACAGCACGCACGCCAGCATCACGACCGGTGGCACTGGCGTAAGCATTCGCTTGGGCATCGAATTGAAAATTTTTGTTTTTCGTCATGTTGATTACCAGGCAGCGAGCAGGCCACCAAGATCGGCGAGATAGCTGGCAGCAGCGAGGCCGGCGATTTCGGCAACCTGTGCCCGGCGGGACGCTGCTACACCGATAGGAGGAATGGGATTGGAAAATTGATGAAACTCTGAGACGCATTGGCGAAAGCGTCCATGAAGTTCAGCGACATGGACGGCGTCAAGCTCTTCACGAAAACCGGGCAGGTTCGCCGCCATCCATTGAAGACGCTCAGCAAGCGACTTAGGCCGCGACCCGGAATTCATACGCGCCCCCGCGATTCAGTCTTACGTGGCCGTCCACGTTTTCGCCCCGCCGTCGAATCAACCACTTCAACCGAATAGGGATGAATACCAAGTGACCGATCGACATATTTTTCGAGCCATGCCTGGACATCTTCTAGTCTCCAAAGAAGGCGCTTGTTTCCAGGCAGTCGGCAGATTGGTGGCAACGCCGAAGGATTTCTCGAAGCGTCACTCCGCACGCTCGACGGTGACTTGTGAACGAGCTTTGCTAATTGATCCACTGACAAGACTGTTGCGTGTGCTTCGAGCATTTGAAATCCTGATGTAATATACGAGGAAAATATCCCTCGCATTTGGATAATATCCAATTGTGATGGATATTGCCCAACACTGTCAAGGAAAAGTCATGGCTGAGAGCAACACGACCGCACGTGTCAAGGAATTCATTCGGTACTTCTATAGCGATTACAACTGGATGGAAGGAATGACTGGGGTCAAAGCCAGCAAGTGGCGTGACCTGGACAGAGAGAAGACGAAAGCCGTTACTGCGGAAATGATTGATGAACTCTGCGAGGCTTGGCCGGAATTTGCGTATTGGTTCGTGACTGGCCGGTCCGCTAGCGGGCGCGGTCAAGCCACACCAGGCGACTACCTAGAATTGAACTACGATACTGTGAGATTTCTGGAACCTGACGCCGCTGTTTTTTGGCGAGATGAATCCGGGCAGTTGTGCGGAACACAAGGCACCATGAACATCGATCGACGTTCGGAGGCTTACGAGCTAAGCGTCGCAAGCAGAGTCTTGCAGGGGTCCGGAAGTACCAATTGGGACGATGCGCAAATCCTTGCGCCACGGTTTCGAGCCGCATTCATGAAAGATCTGCTTCCGGGGCGAAAAACAAGCCTGACCGGTCGCGAAATCAAACATTGGGTAAATCAATTTCCTATTGGTGAGAGAAGCATCGATGAATCGCAGCTATAGGAGTGCACCGCTAGCGCCGAATGAGTCGAAGACGTGATTATGCCAAAGGCACAACGCTGTGCCAGTTTTGCTCGGCACAATTTTGGCACACTCGATGTGCCACACTGTGCAAATTAGTGCATAACAACGCACTAGTTAGCACGACCTAAGTATTTGAATTTGCAGAGAAAAACTGGTGCGGCTGGCGGGGATCGAACCCACGACCCTTGGCTTCGGAGGCCAATAC